>JBJESY010000302.1:0-3134 GCA_051883035.1 Anaerovoracaceae bacterium
AAAGTATCGCGCAGACACTTCCTTGAAAAAAGAATGCGGATTTTGATGAGAAATCTGGAAGGGCAAAGTCGTCTGCTTCAATGCTATGTATCCTATGAAGATTTGAGCGTGGCAAATCAGCTTCCGAAGGTGTATCGAGAACGGATATTACAGCAGATTGAGAGAAAAAAAGAATGCTTGATTTCCGATGACGGGATGGTAGGATTCGGAGGACGCCCACGGCATAAAACGCCATCCGGTGAGGGCAGGGACTCAAAAGGTGAAGTGATTCTGTCCATGCATTTTGATCGTTATGCGTTGACCTATGAGTATGGGCAGCCTTTGTTTTGGGACTATACCATTTCGGAGGATGCGAATCGCATGAAAGCGGCTCTGAAATTACCGGATGTGATCGTGCCGGATTTCATTTTTACGCTGCCGGATGGACGTAAAATATATTGGGAACATTTGGGTATGGTCGGGGATCGAAAATACGCTTTCAAATGGATGAAAAAAATGCAGTTTTATCATTATATGGGTATCACCCAGGGGGTAAATTTGATTGTGACAGCAGATGACTGCAACGGAACGATTGATCTCGAAGCAATTTCTGAGCTGATTGAGTCAAAACTTGCACCTTTGCTTTCAAAAAAAGGTATGCATTGATGACATTTGGTTGGTGGACGGACTCGCTTACATACGCGTAATTTTTCTGCAAGGCGAAAAGGACGCCAATCGACCATTTTCCAGGACATTGGCGTCCCGGAACAACATGGAATGCAGTTTTTAAGAAGAAATAAATGTAAATAAATTGTTTAAATGCAAAAGAATAGAAACAAAAGTAGAAAATAATTATAGAAAGGCTTGAGAAAATGCGTCGAAACGGATGCATTTTCCGCGATTTACTGCCTAAAGAAGAAATGTGGGACGCCAATTAATTCAAAATGATTCGTTTGGCGTCCTTTTTTGCTTGCAAACGTTTTTTCTTTTTAATTCCTCACGCCAGCAGCCGGTTCAGCATGCCGGTAAAGGTGATGCCGGCACTTTCCAGCATTCTTGGAAAGCGGCTGTGGGCGGTCATGCCGGGGATGGTGTTCACTTCGTTGAAAACGATTTCACGGGTCGGTGTCAGGAACATGTCTACGCGGGCGAAGCCGCGGCAGTCCAGAGCCCGGTAGATGGTACGTGCCGTTTCGGCGATCAGGGCTTCCGTCACCGGATCGATTCGGGCGGGGGTGTGGATGCGGGAATCTACGGCATCATACTTTTTATGATAGTCGAAGAAGCCTTCAGCCAGCAGTTCGATTTCATCCACCCGCCCGGTCAGCAGTCCGCCCTGGCCATCGTCCATCACCGCACAGCCCACTTCGAATCCGTCGATGGATTCTTCGATGATGACTTCATCGTCAAATGCGAAGGCTGCCATCACGACATCTGCCAGCTGACCGGGCCTCGTGATGCGGGCGATGCCGTGGG
This sequence comes from Anaerovoracaceae bacterium, assembly GCA_051883035.1. Classification (GTDB taxonomy): domain Bacteria; phylum Bacillota; class Clostridia; order Peptostreptococcales; family Anaerovoracaceae; genus RGIG7179. The sequence goes on from JBJESY010000302.1 coordinate 1,456, forward strand.
AAGACCCTTCTTTGACCGGCTTCACGAACAGCGGATAATTAAGCATGCCGGTCAGGGTGCGAAGGGCGTTGGCATCCATGGAGCCATCCTTCCACTTCCGCACAGTGACTGCCGCCGGAACGGAAACGCCGGCGGCTGCGGCAAGCTGGTGCGCACGGTATTTGTCCATGCAGAGCGCGGAGGAAAGGGAGCCGCAGCCGATGAGGCGGATGCCGGCCAGTTCGATGAGTCCCTGGAGACGGCCGTCTTCCCCGTTGCGGCCGTGAAGGACCGGAAATGCCAGATCCAGGTGAGTGTGTTCAACAGAGCCATCCGGAGAGAAGGTCAGGAGACCGGACAAGTTTTCATCATCCCGGCAGGGTGACAGGACCGCAGGCGTGCAGCCGGGGTCCAGATGCCAGGTGTCAGACTCCAGCTGCAGGAGCAGGGAGGACAGCGGCTGACCGCAGCGGAGCCAGCGCCCGCTGCGGGTAATGCCGATGGGTATGATTTTGTATTGATTCAGAAATGCGTCGCCGCAGAGCTGGCGCAGAACGCCGGCGGCTGACTGCAATGATATTTCATATTCACTGGAACACCCTCCGAAGAGGAGTGCAAGATGTTTTTTCATAATCTCAATCTACCTTTCTGATGCGTACTGTTTCTTTATATCTGATGCGTACTTTTTCTGCGCATGTCAATTCTTTTAAGTCGTGCAGTTGTATTTTTTCCAATGCACGATTTTCCTTTCGTCGTCTCCTGCTGGTGCCTCCGCCTCGGGAGATTCTGCCTCCGGCACCGGATATCCGATCTGGCACTCGTTCACATACAGCAGACGGTCGTTCTGGAGGATGCCCGGATGGCGCAGGCGGCGCCGGTTGACCGTGGCCCGCTGCAGCGTCCGGCCGGGCGAGCCGGGATCGGGCAAATAGGAAACACTGCCGTTGTACACCTCGAAGAGCTCGGAAGCCGGCTCATTACACCGGATGGCGCCGTACATGTTTTCCTCGTCAAAATTCACCGAAAGCTGCCAGGTCTGCGGCGTGTCGTTACGAACCTTCAGATCCAGCCACCCCTCACTGATGGTGGCATCCGTTCCGATGGGCAGGTCGTGGGTCGTAGGCGTAAACTGCTCCAGACCGTGAGCATGACGTTCCGTCACCGTCAGCGGTGTGTGGAGAAACAGCCAGAAGAGCATGGTGGAAAGCTGGCAGAGTCCGCCGCCGTAACTGCCGGTGATCTCCCCGTCCTGCAGATTCAGGCCGTCCTTGTACGGCACATCCCGGTCCGCATGGCGCACGGACTGCCAGAACGAAAAGGTCTCACCGGGCCGGATCACCAGCCGGTCCACACAGTCCGCAGCAAGCTTCAGGTTGAAGACTTTGTTGAACTGATATTCCATGGGAAATCCGCTGTCGTAATTCAGCAGCGGCGAAGTCGTAAAAAACGTTTCATATGGAAGAAGCGATTCTGCACGGGTCCGGGCGTACCGGTTGCCGTCCAGCCGCATGTGTCCGTAAAAAAACAGCTTCCGCTCAAACTGCCGCAGCGGCAAAAGAAACGGGAATTGCTGTGTCAGTCTTTTTCTCGTCATAAAAATACCCCCTTCATCGGATCTGCTTCTATTGTAGCAGGGAAGGGGGTCTCGTTTTTTCATTTCACTTTGCAAAATCCATGCGTTTTGCTTCGTATTTTCTTAC
>JBJESY010000302.1:3234-9753 GCA_051883035.1 Anaerovoracaceae bacterium
TCGTTTTTTCATTTCACTTTGCAAAATCCATGCGTTTTGCTTCGTATTTTCTTACAAATTTCTTACGGTGCCGGGGCTATTTCAGCGGCAGGTCTACGGCGAAGCGGATTTTTTCGTCCTCGCTGGAAGCTGAAATCCGGCCGTGGTGCAGTTCTACAATCTCCTTCGCGATGGAAAGACCCAGGCCTGCGCCGCCGCTGGCGGTGGTCCGGGAAGAATCCAGCCGGTAGAACTGCTCGAAGATCCGGGACAGCTTTTCGGCAGGAATGGTCATGCCCTGATTTTCGAAAAGAAGATGGGCAGCGGATGCATCCACCGAAAGGAAAATGACGATTTCCGTATCCGGGTAGCTGTAGCCCACCGCATTTCGCAGCAGGTTGTCAAAGACCCGCTGCAGCTTGTCCGGGTCACAGTAGAGGATCACATCCGCCGGCGCGTCCAGACGGCAGGTCAGGTTCTTTTCCGTTAGCATGGGCCGGAACTCGAAGACAAGCTGCTCCAGCATGCGGGTCAGGTTGACACGGCTGTATTCCAGAGAAATGCTGGAAAGATTGAACCGGGTGATTTCAAAGAATTCGTTGATCAGTTCATCCAACCGGCGGGCTTTTTCCAGTGAGATATTCACATAGCGGGCCCGCATTTCCTGAGAAATCTGCGGCTCGTCCTGCAGCAGACTCAGATAGCCTATGACCGATGTGATGGGTGTTTTCAGATCGTGGGCCAGATAAGCCACCAGCTCCGTCTTCCGCTTTTCCGCCTCCTGGGCCGCCCGCTGGTTGTTTCGCAGAGTCAGCTTCAGCTGATTCATCTGGGTCTCGATCTGGCTCAGGGCAGGAGACGAAAAGGAAATCAGCTCCCCGTTATCCTCATAGATGGATTCGGCACCTTCCAGCACTTCCTCCAGATAGGAAAAGGACTGACTGAAATAGTGCAGGAAAATGGCAGTGTATCCCAGACCGATGTAGCCAATGGAAAGGATGGCAGATCTGTCTGCAAACCAGTGGGCCAGACGGTAGATAAGATCATACTCCTGCCAGATGAACAGGGAGTAGACCAGATAGGCCAGAATATACAGCAGCGGTGCAGCAGCGGTATACAGCACCAGTGTCATGACCAGCCGGAGCAGCTGCTGCCGGCGCAGGCCGAAGACCAGGCTGCGGTTTTTCTTTTTCATTCGTGCATCCATAGAGCCGGCCTCCTTATTCCACTTTATAGCCCACGCCCCAGACGGTCCGGATAAATTTCGGATTCCGGGCAGGCTCCTTCAGCTTTTCACGGAGCCGGCCGATGTGGGCCATGACCGTATTGTTGTTATCCAGGTATTTTTCACCCCAGACCATTTCAAAGAGCTCCTCTGAGGAAATGACACGTCCCCGGTTGGAAGCCAGATACCAGAGGATGGAAAACTCGATAGGCGTCAGGGTGACCGGATCACCATACAGCATGCAGGTGTGGGTGTCCTTGTTGATTACCAGGCCGTGAATATCGATTTCATTCTGAGGAGCAGCAGCGGAAACCACGCCGCTTCCGTCCGCGCCTGCAGAAGAAGCATCAGGATGGTTGTACCGGGTATAGCGGCGAAGCTGGGTCTTCACCCGGGCGATCACCTCCAGCGGATTGAAAGGTTTGGTGATATAGTCGTCCGCACCCAGGGTCAGTCCTGTAATTTTGTCCATATCCTCCACCTTGGCCGTCAGCATGATCACCGGGAAATAGAAATCCTCCCGGATTTTTTTGCAGATGGAAAAGCCGTCTATGTCAGGCAGCATCACATCCAGAAGAGCCAGGGCGGGCGGATTTTGTCGGATGGCAGCAAGGGCCGGTTCCCCCTGATAAAAGGTTTCCACCTGGAATCCTTCATTCTTCAGATAGACCTCCAGCAGGTCCGCAATTTCGCGTTCGTCGTCTACTACAATAATTCGTTCGTTCATAATCTCTCTCCAATATAATCTCTTATCATCTCGTTCCAATGGACGGATCCCTTTGCTATAAACATACTCCGCTTCCATCATACCCCAAACCGCGCCGCCCTGCAAGCCGAAACTTGGACTAGCGGGAAAGTCAGGTTTGGTACTTTTGGCACGTGCCAAAGCATGGTATGCTGAAAAGAGACATTGAGGCAGACGGAAAAAAATGATATAATCAGGCTATGGATATTAAAATCAACCGCAACAGCGAGACACCGATTTTTTTACAGATCAAAGGCAGGATCAAGAATCTGATCGCAGCAGGAGAGCTGGTTTCCGGCTATAAAATGCCGCCGGAGCGCAGGCTGGCCGAGGAACTGGGCGTCCACCGGAACACCGTGGTCAAGGCTTACAGCGAACTGATCTCCGAGGGCTATCTGACTGCGTCCAGAAAAACCCCGAAAGGGTATTTTGTCCGGCAGCCCGACGGCGATGCCAGCTTCGGCAAGCGGTTTTTTCCGCTGGAGAAAATGATCCTATACAACTTCAACGAGAAGGAAAAAATGTTTCTGGACGTGTTCGGCCAGTCCACCGGAAGCCGCCATCTGTCGTTCGGCGGGATCATCATGGACAAGCGGACCATGCCGCTGAAGGGGATGGAGGAAATCCTGCAGACCATGCTGCAAAGCGTCCGGGCGGAAGAACCGGAGCAGGAGGAAATGGATGAGACGGACCGGATGAAAAAGAACATCTGCCGGGTCCTTTCCCGGGAAAACATGTACGTGAACCCCAGAAACATCCAGCTGGTATCGGAGACCAATCAGGCCCTGGACTACCTGATCAACCTGTATCTGCAGGAAGGAGACTGGGTCATCGCCGAAGAACCGATTTTGCCGGATAATTCCGCGTTGATCCGAAATAAAGGCATACGGCTGGCCACGGTGCCCATGGAAGAGGACGGCATGGACCTGAAAACCCTGGAAGTGCTCATAAAAAAGCATAAGCCAAAATTCATCTATACCCTGCCCAACTTCCACAATCCTACCGGAATCACCATGTCCTTGGAAAAACGGGTGCAGCTGCTGGAAATCGCCCAGCGGTACGGGGTACCCATCATCGAGGAGGACTCCCAGCGGGTCTTCCGCTACACGGAGAATCGGATCCCCAGCCTGTACTCCCTGGATAAATACAAGTCGGTGGTCTACATCGACTCCTTCACCCTGTCCTTCCCGTACGGCATCAAGACCGGGTATGTGGTGGGGCCTTCCGATCTGGTGGAGACCCTGGGGCGGTGCATTGTGGTGGATGAAACTTTCGTAAGCAACATGGGCCATCTCATGCTGAATGAATATATCGAGCGGGGGCTCTGGGAGGAGCACACCGACTATCTGGCGGACTGCTACGGCAGGCGGCAGGCGGTGCTCTGCCGGGAACTTGACAAAATCCGTCCGCTGGGCATTTCGTATAAAAAGCCGCAGGGTGGTCTCACGCTGTGGTGTGACTTAGATGAGGAAATCAACGAGAAAAAGCTGTATCAGCTGGCGCTTGCGCGGGGGCTTCTGATCATGCCGGGCTTTCTGTTTTACCCCTTCGGGTACGGGGGAGCCGGTCATGTGCGCCTGAGCTTTTCCAGGACCAGCGAGGAAGAAATCGTCCGGGGCGTTGCCATTCTGGCGGATGCCCTGCGTGCATGCAGAAAGGAAAGGAGTAGTATCAATGAGCAAGTTTACTGAGTACAGACGGGAATTCCACAAGTATCCGGAAAACGGATGGAGAGAGATCCGCACCAGTGCGCGGATTGCGGAAATCCTGACAGATATGGGCTATACCTGCCTCATGGGTCCGGATGTGGTCAATGTGGACAGCGTGATCCGTCTGGTTCGTCCGGATGAAGAGGAAATGGCAGAGATCATGAAGCGTGCCGTGGAGCAGGGGGCAGATCCTGCGTTTGTGGAGAAAACCCGGGGCATTCCGGGGGTCATCGCCGAACTGGATACGGGAAAGGAAGGTCCGGTCACTGCATTCCGGTTTGATATCGACTGCCTGCCATATGATGAACCGAAAAAGGAAGGATACCGTCCGTATGATGAGGACTATGCATCCTGCAATCCGGAATCGGTCCATGCCTGCGGTCATGATGCCCACACGGCCATGGGACTGGGCATTGCAGAAGGCATTCTGAAAAAGAAGGCCGCATACCGGGGAAAGATCCGTCTGATCTTCCAGCCGGCAGAGGAAACCTTCTGCGGGGCCATTTCCATTGTAGATAAGGGACATCTGGACGATGTGGACAATTTCCTGGCCATGCATGTGGCCCTCAGTGCAGAAAACAAGCCGCTGCCGTCCCATACTGTCGCCTGCGGCTGCAAGGACTTTTTAAGCGACCGGCAGCTGGACATCACCTTCCACGGCCGTGCCGCTCATCCGTGCGGTGCTTCCCAGGAAGGGAAAAACGCGTTGCTGGCAGCCTGCTCCGCAGCGCTGAATCTTCATGCCATCGCACCCCATGAGCAGGGACTGACCCGGGTTAACGTGGGCGAGCTTCGTGCGGGAATTGCACCGAACACCATCGCACCCAATGCGTTCATGGTGGTGGAATACCGGGGAGAAACACCGGACATCTGCGCTTACCTGGAAGAAAGAGTATTCGATATTCTGGACGGCAGCGCCAAAGCTTACGGCATGGAATATACCTACGATGATTACGGCGAAGTGCCGGCAGGCAAAAGCGATGACGCCATGATGGATGTGGTCCGCCGTGCTGCGGTGAAGGTGCCATGGTTTGAAAAGATCTACTTCGAAGGCAATGTGGGCGGCACCGATGGTGCGGCAGTCATGATGACCCGGGTACAGAAGAACGGCGGAAAGGGTGCCTACATCGGCATCGGCACCAACACCACCCAGCCGGTGCATAATGCGGAATTCGACATGGATGAAGACTGCATCGACGCAGCCATCGACCTGTGCCTCAATGCGCTGGACGAGCTGCACGGTTAGGAGGGAAACTATGCTGATTATACAAAACGCCAGACTGTTAGGTCCGCTTACGGAAGGATATGACGGGCAGTTTGCGGATCTCTGGATCGAAGACGGGGTGATTCGGGAAATCCGCCCGGAAGGCTGGAACCCAGGCTGCAGCGGAATGGTTGCGGCAAAACGCTGCGGCATCCCGGAGGGGGCGCAGATCGTCGACGCTGCCCATCATACGGTGATGCCCGGCCTCATCGATATGCACGCCCATGTATATCTGAAGAGCCTGGACTTCGCCAAGATCAAAGACCTGGGGCCTGCCGACAGCGTGCTGAACGCGTACATCTATGCCAGAGAATATCTGAAGGCCGGCTATACCACCGTCAGAGACTGCGGCTGCATGTATAACGTGACCGTGGCCATTCAGGATGCGCCGCGGCTCATTTCCTGCGGCCAGATTCTGACGCCGACGGAGACGGGAAACGACACCTTCGGAGAACTGTATATCGAGGCAGACGGTCCGGATCAGGTCCGCGCCGCAGCCAGAAAGCAGTTCAAGCTGAAAAACGATTTCATTAAATATATGGTCACCGGCGCCTTCCTCAACGAGAAGGGCAGCCCGGGCATGACCATCGCCGCCCTGGACGAGCTGAAAGCGGCGGTGGAAATCGCCGAAATGAAGGAATCCTATGTGTGCGGCCATGCCCACGGCACCGCAGGCATCAAACGAGCCATCGAAGCCGGAATCCGCACCATCGAGCACGGTGTCTTCATTGATGACGAGTGCATCGACCTGCTGCAGAAAAAAGCCGACCGGTGCTTCCTGGTTCCGACGGGAGCCATTACCCTTGCCTGTGCCGGCGACACCGAAAACATGTCGGCCAACATGCAGGAAAAGGCGGAGCAGTACTTTGAAGAAGAGAGAAACAACATCAACCATGCCTACGAAGCCGGCCTGAAGCTGGGCTTCGGTTCCGATCTTGACATGGAAAACTTCATTGCCAACATCGGCTATGAGTTCACCGCCAGAACGGATTACTATCATTTCAAACCGATGGATATCCTGCTGCAGGCCACGAAAAACAGTGCGGAGATCCTGATGCTGGAGGATGAAATCGGTACCGTGAAGGCGGGTAAGTGCGCCGACCTGATCATCACCGACGGCAATCCGGACGAAGACATCTGCGTCATGAACCGTCCGCTGCTTCACGTGATTCGCGGCGGGAAGATCATCTATTAAAATATTTAAACGCATAAAAAAGACCGGCTTCTGTTATCCGAGAAGGCGGTCCTTTTCTGTATGACGGGCATGTCTCAGTTCTTGGGTGAAAGTCCCAAGGGGCGTATTTGCCGACGAACCCGATAGCGACTTGCAAGTTTCACATCGTGAGGTGTGGGAGAGAAGAAGCAATAGCGAAACCGTGGCCCGACGAACAGGTAGTCATGCAGGCTGGCTGCATGGCGGTCAATCAGGCGTATCAGGTGGATGAGCTGGCAAAAGGCAGTAAAGTCCAAAAGGCAAACGTAACCCTGGTGCGTAAATTGAACGGGTAAACGGGGAAAGACTTGAGACTTATCCCGTGAGGTCTCACAGGCGGCCCTGCCGTAGTAACAACGAACTGTGACAAGTCAGCAGAGGTCG
>JBJESY010000303.1:0-1903 GCA_051883035.1 Anaerovoracaceae bacterium
GTACTTCGAGTCGAAATCCACCAGGTTCGTGAATATAAATCCCTCAAAATCCATGCCCAGGGCTTCGATGGTCTTGTCTACACCGTCCATATTGCTGACAGTATGCACGCTTTCCGAGATGCCTTTCTCGTTGAAAATATCCCCGATCTTTCCCACGCCGTACATCATCTTTCCGCCTTTGGACACCATGTCCAGGGTGGTGTCTGCCGGCGGTGTGACCGCATAGTCCCGGCGGTCTGACGTTCGCTCCCGTTTGCCGTCCTTCATGATATACGGCCTTGCGATGACTCTGCCGCAGGCCCAGTCTCCCACCAGAAGTCTCCGTGCAGTCTGACAGATTTCATAAAGTTCTTCCAGCGGAATCACATCGAGATTGGCTGCAATCTGAAATACGCTGTCCGCAGAGGTATATACGATAGGTTTGCCGGTGGTCTCATGCTCCGGTCCCAGTTCCTCAATAATCTCTGTACCGGAGGCAGGATAATTGCCCAGACACTCTCTGCCGATCTCCGCCTCAAATGCCGCCATGAACTCTGCCGGAAACCCCTGCGGATATGTTTTGAACGGCACATCCGTCCGCAGTCCTGCAATTTCCCAGTGACCGGTGGTGGTGTCCTTCCCGCGGGAAAGCTCGGCCATCTTCCCGTAGCATCCCAGCGGCTGCTCCACAGCCAGCCTGCCTCCGCAGACGCCGTCAATATTTCCCCAGCCCAGCTTCAGCAGATTGGGAATCGCAAGACCCCCGCAGGCCTCCCAGATATGGCCGAAGGTATCTGCCCCTGCATCGCCGTAAGCTGCAGCGTCAGGCAGCGCCCCCACACCTAAACTGTCCGTTACAATCACTACTGCTTTTTTCATGTTTTATCCCTCCTTCGGAATGATCTGCTGCGGCATTCCTTCCACATAATCTAAAGATACCAGCCGGTACTCCACACCATTATAGATACCCTTCAGTCCGTGTCTGTACGCATCCTTTCCGTGGAGATGGCCGTAAACGCAGGTTTTCACGCCGTACTCGCTCATGAGCCGGGTAAAACCGCTTTCCTGGTGCATATCGTTGGTCGGCGGATAGTGAAGCACGCCGACGATCTGGTCCGCTTCCGACTTGCGGCCTTCCTCCAGAGAAAACCGAAGCCGCAGCAGCTCCCGTTCATAGATCTTGCGGTCATGTTCCGTGTATCCGTCCGTTCCGGGGCAGGTCCAGCCCCGGGTGCCGCAGATGGCCGTTCGAAGGCCGGTTTCCGGATCCTCCGCTACATGACACTGATTCTGGGTGAAGCACATGGTCCCGTCCTCATACAGCTTGTTCAGCCGGCTGATGGACTGCCACCACAGATCGTGGTTTCCCTTGAAGAGAATTTTCCTGCCCGGCAGTCCGTGGATCCAGTCCAGATCAGCCATGGCTTCCTCCAGCTTCAGTCCCCAGGAGATATCGCCGCACAGGATGACCACATCTTCCGGCGCCACCGTCTCGCTCCAATTCTTATACAGTTTTTCCGTGTGACCAACCCACTGACCGCCAAAAATGTCCATGGGTTTCTGCACCCCTTCCCCGAAGGAAAGATGCGGGTCACCGATTGCAAATATTTTCATCTTCCGTTTACTCCCCTTCCAGTCCCGATCCCGGCATCTCGTCCAGCTCCAGCAGCTGTCTGGCCTGTCTCTGATCCATGGCCGTGACACCGCGAAGCTTTCTCTGAATGCTGCGGGTTCTGGTGCCGATCAGTTTATCCAGTTCCGCATTGGCCTGATTGATCCTGGCCTGGGTCGCCTCCAGAACCGTTCCGAATTTATCAAATTCCGTCTTCACTGCTCCCAGCACGTCCCAGACCTGACTGGAATGCTTCTGAATGGCCAGGGTCCGGAATCCCATCTGCAGGCTGTTCAGCAGCGCTGCCATGGT
>JBJESY010000304.1:0-1902 GCA_051883035.1 Anaerovoracaceae bacterium
TAAATTTCGGCGCTGTGAAGCTGTAAGATGATCAAGGCACAGTGCGCATGGAAGCATACAAATCTCCTGAAATTTCATCAGCTGCTTCTTTAAGGTCGGTAATCTCCAGGAAGAAGAAACAGGAGACAGAACAACGCATTGATGGTTATTCCAGGACAGACAGTGTGCGTAATATCCATCCCGAATATAAAAAGGAGTGGCATCTGAAAAATGAAATTCAGCAACGGTGATGTGATCACCAAATATTGTTCTCAAAAAATCAAACACAAATTTTCTCCAATCCTGACAATGTTCCACTATTTGTTTCATTGTAATCCTATTATACTATGGCAAATGAAACTTGTCAAATATGAATGAAACAACGCTGAATCTGAATATTTTTTATTGTAGTAAAGAACGTTTTATGCTATGATAAAAATGACACCTATTGACAAAATCGGTATTATTATGACAGAAACAGCAGAGGGGGCCGCGGACGACATGAAACATATGAAATATATGCTCACAAACAGACGGGGTCTATCGAATCTGGAGGCTTTTTGCATTACAGGAATCGTGCTGCTGCTTCTTGTCGTGGCGTTGGAAATCTATCATTTCCAGGTGGAAGGATACCGAAGCGGCGATGATGGTCTCAAAATGTCCACGGCAGAGTCGGTGGGCAGGGTCAATACGGTGGACGGCGGCTGTGTGGTGACAGGCTGCGACGGCAAACCGAAGGGTTACGATGCCCGGTATAAAAAGGGCTGCGAGCACATGGTCCGGGAAGGCGTGACCCGGGGGTATTATGACCCGGTGGAACGGAAAATCTACGGGGAAAAGCCGGAAGGATATAACGAATCCGGTTTTCACAAGAATTCATATGTCATTCAGGTGGAAAGCCGTGACGGAGAGATCCGGTGCACCTGGGTGGAAGGAAAATAGAGCCAGATGATAAGAGAAAGTACATTTCTTACAGTTTACATACTTACGGTAGCGGCAGTGCTGGGTGCAGTCTTCGGCAGTTTCATCAACTGCATGGCGTGGCGGATTGCCCACGGCGAGAAGATCAGCGGCGGCAGAAGCCACTGTGCGGTCTGCGGCCATACGCTGGGCGCACTGGATCTGATTCCGGTGTTCAGCTATCTGTTTCTCCGGGGAAAGTGCCGGTACTGCGGAGAAAAGATTTCGTTCCGCTATCCGGCAACGGAACTGACGCTGGCGGTGGCTTTCATGCTTTGCGTCTGGCATTTCGATGTGACATGGGCGGCACTGGAGGCCATGGGACTTGCCTGCATTCTCCTGGGACTGTCTCTGGTGGATCTGGAAATCTATGAGATCCCGGATCGGTTTCTTCTGGCGGGAATCCTCTGGTGGGGCATCTGGACGCTGCAGCGTTACCTGTCCGGAACGGCAGCGGAAGGTGCGCTGATCCAAAGTCTGCTGGGCGGGATGGCGCTGGGTGGCGGACTGCTGGTTCTGTCGCTGATTTTCGATAAAGTGACCGGAAAGGAAGGTCTGGGCGGCGGCGATATCAAGCTGTTTTTCATGGTCGGACTTTATCTGGGACCGGCGGTGGGGCTGTTTTCGCTGATTATCGCATGCTTCACCGGAATTTTGTTTGTGATTTTACTGCATCAGGAAAAAATCCCGTTTGGTCCGGCGATTTCGCTGGCAGCCTTCATCGGGCTGCTCTGGGGAAACTCGGCGGTGGACTGGTATCTGGGTTTATTTATATAGAGAGGAAACACAATGGCGAAAAAATTACTTGGCATTGAAATCGGAAACTGCAGGCTGAAAATTGCAGTGACCAGCGGCGGTATCCTGCAGGACATGGTTGTGGCAGAGCTTCCGGAGAATCTGATCCGTGACGGAGAGATCGTCTCCTGGGAGGCAGCTGCAGATTTCGTAAAGGAAACCATCAAA
>JBJESY010000305.1:0-9704 GCA_051883035.1 Anaerovoracaceae bacterium
GAAAGTCTGCACTGTGATACGGAATTTTTTACAAGCGAAGCGCTGCGCAGGGTACCAGGAGAATTCACGGAATCTGAATTCGTAAGGAGCATCACAGGGGTTGGAAATGTATGCGAAAGAAGTGCACTTCTTTCCGCCATGGAGGACGGAGACGAAACCGATGCGGTACTGATGGAAAGGAAGCTGCCTCTCGGAGGTGTAACCGCAGCAATTGCAAGAAAGAAAGGAACGATTCGTTTTGAATAAGATTTATGTAGTTGGAATAGGCCCGGGCGCTTATGAAAAAATGACCATCGAAGCAGCAGAAGCACTGAAGAAATGCGATGTGATCATCGGATATACGGTGTACATTGACCTGGTAAAAGACCATTTCCCGGAAAAAGAATTCCTGAGTACACCGATGCGTAAGGAAGTGGAGCGCTGCGTTATGGCATTTGAGGAAGCAAATAAGGGAAAGACAGTTGCCATGATCTGCTCCGGAGATGCCGGCGTATACGGTATGGCAGGACTGATTCATGAAGTGGGAAAAGATTATCCGGAGACTGCCGTCCAGGTGATCCCAGGCGTCACTGCCGCTGTCAGCGGCGCAGCAGTGCTGGGCGCACCCCTGATTCACGACTTCTGTCTCATCAGTCTGAGCGATCTTCTCACGCCTTGGGAAACCATCGAAAACAGACTGCATGCGGCAGGAAAGGGTGACTTCGTATGCTGCATTTACAATCCCTCCAGCATGAAAAGACACGATTACCTGAGGAAGGCTTGTGACATTCTGCTGCAGCATAAGGCGGAAGACACGGTATGCGGAATTGTAAATAATATCGGCAGAGACGGCGAGGCGGTAAAGGTACTGCCGCTGCGGGAGTTAAGAGAAACGGAAGTGGATATGTTCACTACCGTTTTCATCGGCAATTCCCAGACGAAGGTCATCGACGGGAAAATGGTAACACCGAGAGGATACAGAAATGTGTAAAGTGATCCTGTTTGGAGGAACGACAGAAGGCAGACTGCTGGCCCGGTTTCTCAATGAAAATCAGATCGACACCATTGTGTGCGTTGCAACAGAGTACGGCGGAAGCCTGCTGGATGAGGGCCGATATATCAGCGTACTTGAGAAGCGGCTGGATGCGGCGGAAATGGAAGAACTGATCCGCAGTGAAACGCCGCATCTGGTGGTGGATGCAACCCATCCTTATGCGAAGGCAGTGACGGAAAACATTGTCCATGCAGCAGAAAGAACCGGCGTGGAATACATGCGGGTGGTAAGAGATTCCGATAGCAACGCAGGCGAAGATGCAGTGTATGCGGAGACTCTGGATGCTGCCATTGCATGGCTGAAAGCGCACCCGGAAGGAAAGATTCTGTCAGCCACAGGAAGTAAGGAACTGGACAAGTATGTTGAAATTCCGGATTACCGCAGCAGAGTGTATGCCCGGGTACTTTCCACCGCGGAATCGGTGATGAAAGCAGCAGAGCTTGGATTCGAAGGAAAAAACCTGATCGCAATGCAGGGGCCTTTTTCCAGAGAGATGAACAAAGCGCTGATCCGGCAGTATGATATCCGGTATATGGTGACCAAGGAATCCGGAAGCACCGGAGGATATGCAGATAAAATCGAAGCCTGCAGAGAATGCGGAATTACGCCTGTTATCATCGGCCGTCCGGACATCGAAAGCGGACAGACTCTGGTTTCAGCGAAGCATGCCATTGCAGAGAAACTGGGTTTTGATCCGAAAAGGCAGATTGCGCTGATCGGAATCGGCATGGGCAGTCCGGACGGGATGACGAAAGAAGGACTGGAGGCACTGGATCAGGCGGAGCTGGTCATCGGTTCCGGCAGAATGCTGCAGCCGGCCGCAGGATATGGAAACAAAAAATTACTGGATGAATACAGCAGTGAGACAATCGCTGCATTCATTGATGAAAACAAGGGATACACGAAAATTTCCGTGCTTCTTTCCGGAGATACGGGGTTTTATTCCGGTGCAAAAAAGCTGGTGGAAGCGCTCAGCGGAGAGAATCGAAAGATCGAAGTCTTTCCGGGCATCTCCTCTCTTGCATATTTTGCCGCGAAAATCCAGAAGTCGTGGGATGACTGTGTCGTCGTTTCCAACCACGGCAGAAAGAATGCGCTGATTCCTCTGATCCGGGACAACCGTAAAGTCTTTTCCATTCTGGGAAAAAAGGATGACATCCGGAATCTGGCGGAAAAGCTGGTGGAATACCAGCTGGACGATGTGACGATGTACGTGGGAGAGAACCTTTCCTATGACGACGAGAGAATCCTGCATGGCAGTCCGACCCAATTCCTGGAGATGGAAAATTCGCCCCTTGCGGTGGTCATGGTGGAAAACCATGGAGTGGAGAAAACCAGAGTCAATCCGCTGACAAACCGGAGCGATGGAGAGTTTCTCCGGGGACAGGTTCCCATGACCAAAGAAGAAATCCGGATTCTGTCTGTTTCCAGACTGCAGCTGAAGGAAGATTCCATCTGCTATGATGTGGGTGCCGGAACCGGTTCTGTATCGGTGGAGATGGCAGTCAGGACGCCTCGGGGACAGGTATATGCGGTGGAAAAGAAGGCAGAAGCAGTGGAACTCCTGCAGGAAAATAAAAAGAAGTTCCGGGCAGATAACCTGGAAATTGTAGAGGGTCTCGCACCGGAAGCCTTTCGGGAACTGCCGGCACCGACCCATGTGTTCATCGGCGGCTCCTCCGGCAATATGGATGAGATCATTGCGGATATTCTCCGAAAATCGGAAGGAACGGTCCGGTTTGTGATAAACTGCATTGCGCTGGAATCGACAGCCCAGGCCCTTGCCTGTGCGAAGAAATACGGAATCGCAGAGCCTGACGTATCGCAGATTGCTGTTTCAAAAGGCCATGCAGTGGGCAGATATACCATGATGAAGAGCGAAAATCCAATCACAATCATTTGCTTTGACGGAGAGGGAAAGAAATGCGAATCCCCAGAATACTAATCTGTGCCGGTTCCAGCGGAAGCGGCAAAACCCTGATCACATGCGGAATCCTTCAGGCCCTGATCAACCGGGGCATGAAGCCGGCATCTTTTAAATGCGGGCCGGATTATATCGACCCGATGTTTCATACCCGGGTACTGGGGACGAAATCAAGAAATCTGGACACGTTTTTTGTAAAAGAGGATGTGCTGCGTTATTTATTTGCAAAGAATGCCACGGACTGCGATATTGCAGTCATGGAAGGGGTTATGGGATATTATGACGGTCTGGGCGGCGTATCCACAGATGCCAGCACGTACGATGTGCAGAGAGCAACCGGCACGCCGGCAGTTCTGATCGTCAACGGAAAAGGCGTGAGCACATCCCTGGCGGCCATGGTGAAGGGATTCATGGATTTCCGGCCGGACAGCAATATAAAAGGCGTTATCATCAATCATATCAAGGCCGGCATGTACCCTGTTCTGAAAGATTTCCTGGAAAAGGAATGCCAGGTGCAGGTACTTGGATATGTGCCGGAGGTTCCGGACCTTGTGCTGGAGAGCCGACACCTGGGGCTCGTCATGCCCCATGAAATTCATAACCTCCGGGAAAAAGTCATGAAGCTTGCCGATGTGCTTGCAGAAACCATTGATCTTGAGAGACTCATAAAACTGGCAGAGACCGCGCCTGAAATCGATGAAGCACGGCTGGCGGCGGCAGATCCGGTCAGACCGGAAATGAAATGCAAACAGCCAGTGAAGATTGCCATTGCCCGTGATGAAGCATTCTGTTTTCTCTATGAGGATAATTTGGCACTTTTAAGAACCCTGAATGCAGAAATCGTTGAATTTTCGCCGATTCGTGATACTGCAGTTCCGAAAGATGCAAAGGGACTGATTCTTTATGGCGGATATCCGGAGCTATTCGCGAAGCAGCTCTCCGGAAACCGGTCCATGATGGAAAGCATCCGAAGGGCGTATGAATCCGGCATGCCGATTCTGGCGGAATGCGGCGGTTTCATGTATCTTCATGAAAGTATGGAAGATGGAGAAGGGAACCCATATCCGCAGGTGGGCATCGTGAAGGGAAAGGCATATAAAACAGATCGCCTGGGAAGGTTCGGATATGTGGATCTCACGGAAAATTCCGGAGAGTTCTTTCAAGACTATGGGAATCCGGGAAGAATCCCGGCTCATGAATTCCCTTGCTATCATTCCACCAGCTGCGGAGCGGCTTTCCACGCTCAGACGCCGGCCGGAACAAGAAACTGCCACGGCGTGATATCCGAAGAAAATCTTTTGGCAGGTTTCCCGCATCTGTATTATTACGGAAACCCGGCGGCTGCAGCTGCATTTATGAAAAAATGTGAAAACTACGGAGATAGGACAGAATGCTCAAGTATTATGCATCAGCACTGATGGCTGGTTTCCTCCTGGATCTCCTCATCGGCGATCCCAGATGGATGTACCATCCGGTCATTTTCATCGGAAAGACAATTTCCTTCCTGGAACGAAATATACGGAAAATATTCCCCGCCACGCCCCGCGGAGAACTTGCGGGAGGGGTTCTTCTCGTACTGCTGACGCTGGTTGTTTCCGGAGGAATTCCGGTGGTCATCCTTGCGGTGACAGGACGGGTTCATCCGCTGCTGCAATGGGCAGCAGGCGGATTCCTGTGCTATCAGCTTCTCGCTGCGAAATGCCTGAAGGATGAGAGCATGAAGGTGTATCAGGCACTGAAGACGGGAACCCTGGAAGACGGCAGACATGCGGTGTCCATGATTGTAGGCAGGGACACCCAGGCCCTTGACGAGAAAGGTGTCGTCAAGGCTGCGGTGGAAACGGTGGCAGAGAATTTCTCAGATGGTGTCCTGGCACCGATGTTCTACATGCTGATCGGCGGACCGGTCCTGATGTTTCTGTATAAAGGAATCAATACCATGGACTCCATGGTGGGATATAAAAATGACCGTTATCTGTATTTCGGACGATGTGCAGCCAGACTGGATGATGCGGCGAATTTCATTCCGTCCAGACTGGCTGGTATCATGCTCATACTGGCCGCCTACATAGGAGACTTCAGCGGGAAGGATGCGAAGCGGATCTTCCTGCGAGACAGGAAGAAGCATGTCAGTCCCAATTCCGCGCAGACAGAATCGGCGGCAGCGGGCGCGCTGCAGGTCCAGCTTGCGGGGAACGCCTACTATTTCGGCAAGCTTCACGAAAAGCAGTATATCGGGGATCCCATCCGGGAAATCCAGACAGAAGATATCAAAAGAAT
Source organism: Anaerovoracaceae bacterium (assembly GCA_051883035.1). Classification (GTDB taxonomy): domain Bacteria; phylum Bacillota; class Clostridia; order Peptostreptococcales; family Anaerovoracaceae; genus RGIG7179. Next base: position 5,238 of record JBJESY010000305.1, read on the forward strand.
GAACAAACTCATGTATCTTGCAAGCTCCTTGTCTGCAGTATTGTTTACTGCAGCGGGACTGATGGCATCATACATGATTTAGGAGCAGTGATTTATGAAAAAGAACGTTCATGGCGGCGATATATACAGTCATAGAAATGTAACGGATTATTCGGCAAACTGCAATCCGTTTGGTGTTCCGGAAGGGGTCAAAATGGCAATCTGTGCGTCTGCCGGTGCAGTCAGCTGCTATCCGGATGTGCACTGCACGGAGCTCAGAGGCAAACTAGCAGAAGAACTGGGGGTCCCGGGAGAGAAAATCTTTTTCGGAAACGGTGCGGCGGAGGTCATCTTTGCCATCGCCCAGGCGCTCCGGCCGAAGAAGGCATTGATCCCTGCTCCGTCCTTTGCAGAGTATGCCCAGGCACTGGAGACGGCAGGGTGTGAGATTCAATATTTTTTTACTGAGGAAGCCGAAGGCTTCCGGATTACAGAGAAAATCAACGAAATGGTTACGGACGACACGGATATGATGTTTCTGTGCAACCCCAATAACCCGACGGGAACCTTCCTTGCGGAAGAGGAACTTCGGGTCATTCTGGATCATGCCAGGGAAAAGGGAGTCAGAGTGGTACTGGATGAATGCTTCATGAGCTTCATCGATGAAAGGAAGAAGTACACCTGGCTTACCCATCTGCAGGACTATCCCAATGTCATAGTAATCAGTGCCTTTACCAAGCTGTATGCCATGGCAGGTGTGAGACTGGGATACGGAATCACGTGGGACGATAAAGTGATCGCAAGGCTTGAGGATTTTGTTCAGCCGTGGAACGTATCGGTGGTGGCGCAGAATGCCGGCATTGCAGCGCTGGATGAGAAGGAATACGTGAGAAACTCCCTGACAGAAATCCGAAAGGAAAGAGATTTTTTCCTCTCAGCACTGAAGGAAGAAGGGCTCAGGGTCTACGATTCGGAAGCAAACTATATTTTTTTCAGAGGAGAACCGGAGCTTTACGACCGGCTTCTGGAAAAAGGTTATCTCATCCGGGATTGCAGCAACTATCCGGGACTGGGCAAAGGATATTTCCGGGTGGCGGTAAGACTTCATGAAGATAACGTGGGTTTTTTGAAAGCATTGAAGGAAGTAAGAGGAGAAACATGGCCAAGGTATTAATGGTTCAGGGAACCATGTCAAATGTGGGAAAGAGCCTGATCACAGCGGGCTTATGCAGAATTTTCAAACAGGATGGATATCGGGTGGCGCCGTTTAAGTCGCAGAACATGGCACTGAATTCATTCATTACAAATAAAGGGCTGGAAATGGGCCGGGCACAGGTGATGCAGGCGGAAGCGGCAGGCATCGAGCCGGATGTGAGAATGAATCCTATTCTTCTGAAGCCGACCAACGATACCGGAAGTCAGGTGATCGTCAACGGAGAAGTAAGGGGTACCATGAGTGCGAGAGATTACTTCGCATACAAGCATAATCTGATTCCGGATGTGATGAAAGCATTCAGTGAGCTCGCGGCGGAGAATGATATCATCGTGATTGAGGGAGCGGGAAGTCCGGCGGAAGTCAATCTGAAGCAGGAAGATATCGTGAATATGGGAATGGCCCGGATGGCCAAAGCACCGGTTCTGCTGGTGGGAGATATCGACCGGGGCGGCGTATTCGCACAGCTGATCGGGACTGTTGATCTGCTGGAAGAAGACGAAAGGAAGATGGTAAAGGGGCTCATCATCAATAAATTCCGGGGAGATAAGACCATCCTGGATCCGGGGATTGCGATTCTGGAGGAGAAAGCCGGCATTCCGGTGGTGGGCGTGGCGCCGTACCTGCACATTGACGTGGAAGATGAGGACAGCCTCAGCGAAAGACTGACGGCATCGGATCAGGCGGATCTCATTGATATTGCAGTAGTGCGGCTTCCGAGAATTTCGAATTTCACGGATCTCAATGTGATGGAGACCATTCCGGGTGTCTCCGTAAGATATATCCGAAACCCGCAGGAACTGAAGAATCCGGACATGATTGTGATCCCGGGTTCGAAAAACACCATTTCCGATCTTCTCTGGATGCGGCAGAACGGTCTGGAAGCCGCGATCTTAAAGCAGGCCCATGAAGGTAAGGTGGTCTTCGGAATCTGCGGCGGCTTCCAGATGTTGGGAGAGACCCTTTCCGATCCCATGGGTATCGAAACCACAGGAGAGGTTCGGGGCATGGGACTCCTTCCGGTTGAAACGGTATTCCTGGATGGGAAGACACGAACCAGAGTGGAGGGGACGTTCCACCTGGAGGGTTCTGTATTTGCCTCTCTTGGAGCAAAGGACCTGAAGGCGGAGGGCTATGAAATACACATGGGCCAGTCAACCCTGAAGGAAGGAGCGAGACATCTGCTCACCGTAACGGATGCGGTGACAGGAGAAACAAAGGAAGACGGTGCATATCAGGAAAATGTATTCGGATCCTATATTCACGGCATTTTCGACGCCCCGGAGATTGCACAGACCATTGTAAAGGTTCTCGCCGAAAGGAAAGGCATCGAAATGGGTGAGCTGGGGACGCTGAGCTATGCACAGTATAAGGAAACCCAGTACGATCTTCTCGCTGCAGGCCTGCGAGAACACCTGGACATGGAAAAAATCTACGAAATTCTAGAGGAAGGGATGGAGGAAGCATTATGAGAACACAGATTGAAAATGTACAGCCAAAGGACATTGAAACAAAGAGTTTTGAAATCATCACCAGAGAGCTGAACGGCAGAACATTTGAAAACAACACGGAGCTCATCGTCAAGCGCTGCATCCATACTTCCGCAGATTTTGACTATGCGGATAACCTCTGCTTTTCCGAGGATGTGGTGGCAAAAGCCATGGAAGCGATCCGAGGCGGCGCGTCCATCGTGACCGATACCAACATGGCCAAAGCGGGCATCAATAAAGTCTCTCTGAGCAAGTACGGCGGTCAGGTGCACTGCTTCATGAGCGATGAAGATGTAGCGGCAGCCGCAAAAGAAAGCGGAATGACACGGGCATCCGAAAGCATGAAGAAGGCGGCAGCCATGGGAGAGCCTTTCATCTATGCCATCGGAAATGCACCGACGGCTTTGATTACTTTATATGATCTCGTGGAAGAGGGGAAGGTGGATCCGCTGCTGATCATCGGTGCGCCGGTAGGCTTCGTCAATGTGGTGCAGTCGAAGGAGCTGATCATGTCGACGAACGTACCGTATATCGTTCCGAAAGGCAGAAAGGGCGGCAGCAATATCGCGGCATGCATTGTAAATGCAATTCTTTATATGATGAATAATGACAGACATTACTGGAAGTAGGCTGCATTTCGGAAGCCGGTGCGACCGGTGGTGGAAACGATGCTGCGGGTGCGGCAGACGGGTGCGCCAGGTGTGTGCGGCAGGCGGTGCGCCAGGCAGAACCTGCCGCACCAGGATTTCTGCAGATTACGACCGTCTGCAGATTACAGCTTGCCAGACAGCGCAACCTGTGGTATACTAGTTTAGTACCAAGCGCTGTGATTTGTTAGCTCAGCTGGGAGAGCACTTGGGTGACAACCAAGAGGTCGGCAGTTCGAGCCTGCCACAAATCACCAGAATATTTGCGTGATACACGCATTGAAAACGCCCTGCGGATCGCGGGGCGTTTTTTTCGTGGTGCGCGGTTGGGAGATTTGGATTATTCGGTGCGAGCAAGCCGCACATACAGGAATTATGCGTATTTTATGCAGACTCGATGCATAAAAATTCATAAGCGCAGGAGAGAAAGATGAGAACGATGTCTGCCGCAGAAACCGGTTTTCCGAAAAGGGCGAAAAGTTTTCTTTTGGAAAACATTTCGGTCAAAATGGAAAACCGAAATGAGAAGCAGGCAGAAAAATGACGCGAACCGCGCCCGGAAAAACCAGAAAATACCAAATCATGAATAGAAACGAAGACAAAGATAAGAAATACTGAAAAAAAGGATGCATAAAAATAAAAGTTTTCCCAAAAGGCCAAAAAGTTTTCTTTTGGAAAACAATCAGCCCTTTTTGGAAAACACAGTAACAAATCAGCGGCAGCACTGCCCCAGAACAGCTGGCAGCTTCAGCGCCCGGCACCCGGCACCCAACACCCTGCGCCCGGCAAGCAGCACCCGGCATCCTGGCAGCCGACTGGCACCCGGCGCCTTATTCAACGATGCTGTCCATAAACGCGATGATGCCGTCGAACACCTGATCCTTCAGGTCGGCGTAGTTATGAATCTCGTGGCGATAGCCGGAGTAGAGCTTTGTTTTTACATTGTGGCCGGTGGAAATCAGCCAGTTGGAAACCTGGTAAACCCCCTCGCCGTACTTGCCCACCGGATCTTCGTCGCCGGCGATGTTATAGATCGGGAGAGCGACAGGAACTTTTTCCGCCCATTCCGTCCCTTCGATGACCTTCATCATGCCCACGAAGTCCAGCATGGAACGGTTGGCAGTCGGCTTGGTGAATG
>JBJESY010000306.1:0-4333 GCA_051883035.1 Anaerovoracaceae bacterium
TCCATCTGGGCGATCAGTTCTTCTCCGGTGATCCCCACGTCAGCCCATCCGCCGATATAGCCAATGTGTGCATGTGCGTCTATGCTCTTCATTTCGCTGCACCTCCCTTACCCATGAAACGGAAAATGCGCTTCGATAATACGCTGGCCAGGATGGCAAACAGCACCACCCCTACCGTAGTCTGAATGCAGATGTTCGGAATGGATGCGATGGCCGGTCCCGAACCCACCAGCACCACCTTCACCAGGGTGTATGCGACAATCTGGAAAATACCGCCCGTCACGGCACCGCCGATCTGCAGGCTGCGGCTTTCCGGTTTTTTCTTTATGATCGTACCCATGATGAACGCCATAATATATTTGATGACCAGTGTCGGCAAAATCCATGCTGCCGCCCCTGCCAGAAGGTCGGACAGCGCGCCGCCGATTCCCGCTGCGATGGCCCCGTTTTTCCGTCCCAGCATGATCACTGCCAGGAAGATCATGCAGTCTCCCATATGGCTGTATCCTCCGGTGGCCGGATTCGGAATCTTAATAATATAGGTCGCCACAAAGATGATGGCAGCCATCAGTGCAGTCATCACAAGAGCTCTGGTCTTTTCATTCGTCTGATTCATAATCATTCCTCCAATTGAAATACGCTTCTTCTGTTCATTATAGAGGAATTCTGTTATGATGAAAACCTACAATTTTTATTATTTTTTAGAATACAGTTCTCCAGCCTGCTCCATTTCTTCAAACCGATAGACTTGCTCCACATCCGGATATTTCTCATGGTCTACCTTCGATGCGAACATATCGTAAGGTCTGACCCAGACGCCGCCTTCTCCATACAGTGCACGGTAAACCACGTACGCTTCCCGGGTCTCGGAATGGGTTGCAATATGAAGAATCTGATATTCCCCACCTTTGAAATGACGATATTTCTTTCCTTCGTGAATGATTCTTTCTCCGTCCATTCTATCTCCGTTCATACGATTCCTCCCGCAGCATCATGGCTGCCACCATGTTTCCATTCTGCCCGCGCTGTCCCCGGTACGAAAAGAACCACTGCGGATGGCAACGGGTACACAGCTGCATATCAAAGATATGGTCCTCCGTCAGACCGGCTTCCATCAGAGTCCAGCGAATGACAGTCTTCAGGTCCAGGTCGTATTTTTTCATGCCGCCGCGCAGCTCCATGCGTCCAAACCGTTGCCATGCACCATGTTTTTCGAAAAACATCTGCGCCACATCTTCATCCACCTCGAAACAGTCCTGGCAGAGTCCCGGTCCGATGCCCGCCAGAATGTCCGACGGCACGCATCCGTAGCTCGTGTGCATTTTGTCGATCATTTCCCCGGCAATTTCCCCCAGCGTCCCACGCCAGCCGGAATGGGCCAGCCCGATAACGCGGCGCACCGGATCATAAAAATACAGGGGATTGCAGTCCCCATGGGTCGTGATCAGGGTGATACCCGGCCGGTCCGTCACCAGGCCGTCAATGTCTTCATAGCTCCGCTCCCGGGTAATGCCCATGCCCAGGTATCTCTCATCCACTTCCAGCACGTTGGCGGTGTGTGTCTGGTTGCTTCGAACCATCTTTTCTGCTTCCGTCCCAAGCACATCGGCCAGGATACGGTAATTTTGCAAAATATGCTCTGCCGGCTCTTCCGGACACTTGCCGAAGTTCCAGCTTTCCCGGGGGCCTTTGCTTACGCCTCCCCTCCGGGTGGTAAACAGGTGGGAAAGCTCCGGGTATTGCTCCAACTGTGGAAACGTGACCCAGCAGACGTCTCCTTTCTGATGGAGATGGTATCTGTCCATCCATATTCTCCTTATTTCTTACAGATTTTACTTGTGATAGGTCTCATTGCGGTTGATCTTAAAACTGCGATAAATCTGCTCCAGCAGGATGACCCGCATCATCTGATGCGGAAATGTCATCCGAGAAAAAGACAGCTTAAAATCGGCCCGCCGGCTCACTTCCGCCGAGAGTCCCAGGCTGCCGCCAATGACGAAAGCAATATCGCTTCTGCCCATACCGGCCAGATCTTCGATTTTCCCTGCCAGCTCCTCCGAGCTGAGGGATTTTCCCAGTACTTCCAGCGTAATCACGTAGGTGCTGTCACTGATCTGCTTCAGTATAGAGCGACCTTCCTCCAGCTTCACATTCTCTTCGTCTGCCGCCGACGCCTTATCTGGCAGACGGGCTTCCTTCAGTTCCACGATCTCCAGGGTGCAGAACCGCTGCAGCCGCTTGCTGTACTCTGCCACCGCCTCTGTCCAGTATTTTTCCTTCAGTTTGCCAATGCAGATAATCTGAATCTTCATTTCCGTTATACCTCCGTCAGGACCGGGGTCTGTTCCGGTCCCAGCACATCCATATAGAGATCTTTTCCGATGTAATAGTCCGATTCCTCCAGCACATTGCGCACCGTCAGGAAGGCCTGCTGCGGTGTGTTGTTTTCCCGGCTCAGGTGGGCCAGAAAGACCCGAGGCACCTTGCAGCGATCCGGTTCGTCCAGAATCTGAACCAGGCACCTGCCTGCCGTCTCATTGGACAGATGCCCCACATCGCTGAGGATCCGCCGCTTGACCGGATACGGATACCTGCCGTAGAGCAGGATGTTTTCTTCGTGATTGGCCTCCAGAACCAGCAGGTCTGCATCCCTCATCGCTTCATAGACTGCTTCCGTAATGCAGCCTGTGTCCGTCACGATGGCGATCTTTTTCCCGTCCTTTTCGAAGGTGTAGGCGGTGGGCTGTGCTGCGTCATGGGACAGTGGAAAGCTGTGAACCAGAATATCTCCCACCATCAGGTCGCAGTTTTCCGGTGAGATAGTCACCAGCTTTTCCGCGATGGCGTCGGCCGCCTTGGGCTCCAGTCCGGCTGCCGTTCCTTCCGATGCGATGAACCAGGCATCCGGTGCTTTCTTATGGAAAGCCGAAACACTTTTCACATGGTCCACGTGCTCATGGGTGAGAAAGACGGCGGAGATTGCTGCCGGTTTTTCGCCCAGCATATCCAGCGCCGATACGATTCGGGAAGCGCTGATACCCACATCCACTAATAAATGGGTTGTTTCACTTTTGATATAATAACAGTTTCCGCTGCTGCTGCTTGCAAATGCACTGAATCCTAATGTCAATTTTTCCCTCCGTGGCATTCTCCGAAGAGGACTGCCGCTTTTTTCATTCGTTCCGCCACTTTCACGCCAAAGGGGCACCTGGTCTCACATCCGCCGCAGCCGGTGCAGTGGGATGCGTTTTTCTCCAGGGCGAAATAATGCTGCCGGACAGATTCCGGCACTGTTTCCTGCACGTCTGCCAGATCATACAGCTTGTTCACCATGGCTATGTCGATATTCTCAGGGCATGGTTTGCAGTGATTGCAGTACATGCACCTGCCGCTGTAGGCATGCTGCGGTGCGCTGGCCAGCACGCTGGCGTAATCTTTTTCCGCATCGCAGGCAATCTCATAGCTGACTGCTTCCAGCACGTGCTCCGGTTCCGAGTATCCCACCAGAATGCTGGCAACGGAAGGCCGGGTCAGAGCATAGTGGATACACTGGGTCGGAAGAAGGGCCACACCGAAGGGGGATGTCTTTTCATCCAGCAGTCGGCCTCCACCGTAGCCCTTCATGACGGTCATGCCGATATCCTGCTGCTCACATAGCTGGTAAAGGGCTTCCCGCTGCGGATCCATGCCGGCAAGAGCGGCATCGTATTCTTCGTAATAATCATCAATATTTTCGGTTGGCGGCATCATGTCGAACGCCGGGTTCACCGAGAACAGCAGCATTTCAATTTCTCCGGAAAGCACCGCTTTCTTCGCCACCTGCGGGTTGTGGGTGCTGAGGCCCACATGGCGGATGATCCCTTTCTCCTTCAGTTCATGGACATATTCCAGGAAAGGGCCCCGGACAATCTCATCCCAGTCTTTTTCTGCGTCTACATAATGGATCATACCCAGATCGATGTAGTCGGTCTGCAGCCGCCGGAGAAGATCTTCGAAAGCCGGTTTCACCACATCCAGCTCTCTGGATCGCACATACTGACCATCCTGCCAGGTGGAACCGATATGTCCCTGAACGTACCATTTCTCCCTGGTGCCTTTCAGGCAGGTTCCGATGGCACTGCGTACATTTGGTTCTGACATCCAGCAGTCCAGAATATTGATGCCTTGTGCCTCGCAGGTCCGGATAATCTGCCGGCACTTCTCCAGGTCCATTCTCTCAAACCATTCTGCCCCCAGGCCGATCTCGCTGACCATCAGTTCTGTTTTTCCAAGTCTTCTGTACTGCATGTTTCTTTCCTCCCCTGTATATCATATCCTGCTGCAGGTCGTTTTC
>JBJESY010000306.1:4433-9695 GCA_051883035.1 Anaerovoracaceae bacterium
GTCCATAATATACATATCTTAGAACGGAGAAAAATCAGACATCAGAAAAAGGAGTCAGCTATGGCGATTTTGAGAATTTATACAGACGGCGCCTGTGCCAATAATCAGGGGGATATCAATTTCGGCGGCTGGGGCGCTATCCTGGAGTTCGGCGAGCATCAGAAAGAGCTCTATGGCGGGGAGGCCAATACCACCAATAACCGGATGGAACTGACCGCAGTGATTTCCGCTCTGCAGGCGCTGAAAAAGACCGGACAGACCATCCAGGTCTTTACGGACAGTTCCTATGTGGCCAACTGCTTCCGGGAAAAATGGTACGAATCCTGGGAGAAAAACAAGTGGCGCAACGCCGCGAAGAAGTCGGTGGAGAATCAGGAGCTGTGGAAGGAACTCCTTGCCCTGGTCCGCCAGCATGATGTGGCCTTTTACCGGGTCAAGGGGCATGTGAACCTGGAAAGCAAATCCACCGATTTCGACAAGCTGTATGAAAAGTTCCTCCAGTGGAACGGCAGCAGCTTCAGTTTCGAGGATTTCCGGTATGTGACGAAGATGAACAACCGTGCCGACGAACTGGCCAATCTGGGGATTGATCAGGTACGAAGTTCTGCAGAGAAGTAAAAAGCCGGAAAAATCCGGCTTTTTCTATTTCACATATTTGGTTTCCCACTTCTTCCCCCGGTACCGCACCAGGAACAGCAGCAGGCGGCAGACCCAGTCGATGAACATGGCATACCAGGTGCCCAGTACGCCCATGCCAAGATACTTGGCAAACAGGAAGCCGGTCAGGATCCGGAAGGTCCACATGGATGCAACCGCTACGATCATCACATATGATGTGTCTCCTGCACCTTTCAGCGCCTGCGGCAGGGTAAAGGCGGCAGGCCACATGAGAATGCCCAGACCGCCGTGGAGCCACAGGATGATCATGGCAAGATGGGCTGCCTCGCCGGAGACGTTGTACAGTCCCACCAGCAGCGGCTGGACGGCAAACAGAAACAGATTCCAGATCAGCATCAGTACATAAGACCACCGCATCAGCTTACGGATATAGAATCTGGCATGTTCGAAATCCCTGGCGCCGGTACATTGACTTACCACGGTAATCATGCCCACACCGATGGCTGCTGCCGGAAGGGTCTGCACCGTGGCGATGCTGTTTCCGATGGCGTTGGCTGCGATGGATGCCGTGCCGAAGCTGGAAACCAGACTGAGAAGCATGACCTTTCCCAGCTGAAACAGGCTGCTTTCAATGCTGCTGGGCACGCCCACCCGCAGAATCTTTTTCACCATATCCCCCTGAAACCGGTAATGAAACGGCCGGCTCAGATGTATGATATAAGCAGGATTCCGCAGCAGAACCATGACAGCCACAGCGCCCAGCACCCGAGCTGCAAAGGTGGGAATGGCCACACCTTCCACACCCATGCCGACGCCGAAAATGAGGATCGCATTGCCGCACACGTTGACCAGATTCATGACCATAGAAATCTTCATGGATACCGATGAATTCCCCATGACCCGGAAGATTGCCGCACCGGCGCTGTACAGGGCCATAAACGGAATCGAAGCTTCCACAATAAGAAAATAGGTATTGGCATAGGCCATGACATCCGCATCGATCCTGCCGAAGAGACCATGCAGGATGATGGATTTTGCCAGGTAAAGGGCCGCCATCACGGCAGTGCCCAGAATTACCACGAAAACCAGCAGCTGCTCGCCGGCTTCGTTTGCTTTGGCGGTATCCTTTCGTCCCAAAAACTGACCGCAGACCACCGCCCCTCCGGTTGCCAGGGCGTTCATGGCGAAAAACAGCAGCACATTGATGGAATCCACCAGCGAAACTGCTGATACGGCGGCTTCTCCTACGCTTGCCACCATGACAGAGTCTGCCAGCCCCACGGCGACCCCCAGAAACTGTTCTACCACCAGGGGAAAAATCAGTACTCTCAGTTGTTTATTGGTAAAGGTGATTTGTCCAAGCTGCTTCTCCAACGAATACTTCTCCTTTATGCTGTAATACTTTCTTTATTCTGTTACGATATCGCTGATATCCACATCCTCTTCTTTTACCATCTTGAATTTCTCACCGTGGAACAGATCGTAAATCACCGGTACGACGAAGAGAGTCAGGGCGGTCGCATAGATCAGTCCGCCGATGCAGACCAGCGCAATCGGCTGCATCATATCCGTTCCTGCAGTCTGCCCGAATGCCATGACAATCAGGCCCAGAATGGTAGTCAGGCTGGTCATCAGCACCGGACGCATTCTGGTAGCACCGGCTTCGATAATCGCTTCCTTTTTTTTCATGCCGCCGCCACGGAGCTGATTGATATAGTCCACCAGCACAATGCCGTTATTTACGATAATACCCACCAGCATGATCATACCGATCATGGCGATGATGCTGATTTCTTTATCGAAGATCAGCAGGGCAAGCATGCCGCCGGTGAAAGCCAACGGTATGGTAAACATGATGATAAACGGCGACAGCAGGGACTGGAACTGGGCAACCATGATCAGGTATACCAGCAGGATGCCCAGGAGCATCATCAGAACCAGATCCTCCATGGCGTCCATGATCATTTCATTTTCTCCGCTGAATTCCCAGGTGACGCCCTCCGGCGGCGTATAGTTCTCCATGGCCTCCTTGGCCGCATCGGTCACAAGGGTGACGTTATAGCCCTCTTTCACGGTGCCGTTTACCTTCAGATAGGTCTTCTGGTCAATCCGCATGATGGAAGGCAGACTTTCGGTTTCCTGAATTTCCGCCACATCCTTCAGTTTTACGGTGATTTCTTTTCCTTCCGCGTCGGTGCCGGTCAGCTTCAGATTGCGTATGTATTTCGGTGTCAGTTTTTTCTGATCCATGCTGGAGACCACCACATCGTATTCATCGCCGCCCATCCGCAGGGTCGTTGCGGTGGTTTCACTGGTCAGGGCATCGGAAACCTGCATGAAAATCTGGGCAACGGTCAGTCCCTTTTCCATGGCTTTTTTCTTATCCACTGCGAAATGTATCTCCGGTTCTGCTTCCGTCAGTCCGTTATCCACCTCATCGATGCCTTCCACGCCCTCCAGCAGCTCTCCGATCTGGCCGGCCGCTGTCTGCAGAGCATCATTGTCTGTACTGTATATTTCAATGCCGACACCTTCTCCGCCCAGAGCAGATGTATAGGACATCATGGAAGATGAGGTTGCAATTTCAATGGTGCATGGCAGATCGCTGCAGGCCTTCGTAATATCCTCACGGATGTCCTCCCCGCTTCTTCCGCTTTCCTGGTCGACGATGATATACAGGCTGACCTGACTGGTTTCCGTATCACCTGTCAGATTTCCCATGGCGCCGCTGCTGGAAAGCATGGCACCTGCCGTTTCAACGCCCTCCACTGCTTCCATCCGCTTCAGCGCTTCATCTGCCGTTTCTCTGGTATCTTCAATCTCTGCCTCTTCATCGTTCATGGTGAGACTGCCGGAAAGCTGCGGTGTAGACATATCCGGCATGAAGATAAAGCCCTTCGCCAGAGATTCGGATACACTGAACGCCAGCATACCCACCGCCAGAAGCATTACGATGAACTTATGACGCAGCGACCATCCAGCCAGTCTCCTGTAGCCGTTCTGGAATGCCGTAAACCGCCGTCCTTCCGGCTTCACGTTCTTTTTCAGCATGAGAGAAGACATGGACGGCACCAGCGTCAGTGCAATCAGCAGACTGGCCACCAGCGCATATCCGATGGTCAGGGCCATGTCAGTGAAGAACTGCCGTGTAATGCCCTGTACGAACACGATCGGCACGAAAACGCAGATCGTCGTCAGGGTTGAGGATGTGATGGCACCGGCCACCTGACGTGCACCGGCCACCGCCGCCTTGGCCGCCGGCACCCCGGTCCGCCGCAGACGGAAGATATTTTCTATCACTACAATACTGTTATCCACCAGCATACCCACTGCCACAGCCAGGCCGGACAGGGAAATCATATTCAGCGTCACCCCGGAGAAGTACATCAGTACCAGTGCGAATACGATACTGATCGGAATGCTCAGCAGGGTAATCAGTGTCGGCTTCAGATCCCGGAGGAACAGGAAGAGAATCACTACTGCAAACAGAGCGCCCCAGCCCAGGCTGCTGAGAATGGACCGGATGATCAGATAGATATAGTCCCCCTGATCCATCAGGGTTGTGAAGGACAGCCCCTCATACTCTTCTTCCAGTTCTGCAAACTTTTCTTTCAGATTATCCGAAACCGTAGCCGTTGCATAGTTGGACTGCTTGGAGAAGGTCAGCAGAACTCCGGGTTCTCCGTTGATGCTGGCATAGACTGCATCGCTGTTATCGGACAGGAATACGTCCGCCACATCTTCCAGATAGACGTCGCCCAGTCCATCGATATTGAATAAGAACAGTTTTTCGATTTCTTCTGTATCCGACAGCTTATCTCCCACGCTGACCAGGTACCGGGTATTGCCGCTTTCCACATAACCTGCCGGCATGGAGAAATTCTGTCCCTTCAGAATGCCGGAAATCATATCCATGTCGATCATGGAAGAAAGGCCCTCTGTCAGCAGGGCATTGTTTCCTGCCTCGTCCAGCTGGGCCATAGCGCTGTTCAGCTGTGCCCGCTGGGAGGAAATCTGACTCTGGGCGCTGTCCAGCTGTGCATATGCATCATCGAAGGAATCCATGGCAGTATATGTTCCCCGCTCGGCCTGCTGGTAGGCATCTTTCAGCTGTGCCACCTGCTGATCTGCGGTTTCACTGTCTATCTGCAGCATTGCAAGCTGCGTGCTCACATCCGCCAGCTGCCCCTGCAGATCTTCCAGTGTAATACCCAGCTCCTGGCCGTAAGCCCCCTGCTGGATCTGGGCTTCAATAGCCATCTTCTGTCCTTCCAGCGTCTTGATCTGGGTTGCCAGTGCACTGGCCTGCGCCACCGCGGCATCCAGATTGGCCGATGCCTCTGCCAGCTGGTCATAGGTTTCGTTTTTCTTGGTTTCCAGCTCCGCCCGGCTCTGGGCGATTTCTGCTTCTGCCTTCTTCAGCTGCTTCATCCCCTGGTTCAGCTGTGCCTTGGCGTCTGCCAGGTCAGGACTTGCCTCATCCAGCAGTTTTTCGTTCAGTTTTTCGATTTTATCTTCATTGATTACCACGTTGGCTCTGGACTCAATGAGACCGCCGGCGCTGATACTGGCCACGCCGGTGGTGCCTTCCAGCTGATTCATCAGCGTATCTTCCACGAAGGAAGAAACCTTTTCCGTGGTGGA
>JBJESY010000307.1:0-1895 GCA_051883035.1 Anaerovoracaceae bacterium
ATGATATCGAAATGGCCGGCAGAACCGGAAGGTCGAAAGGGGAGAATATCTCTCTGGTGATGAAGCGGAACCACATCGAAAAGGCAGTCTATGTGGGTGATACTTCCGGAGATCTGGAAGCTGCGAAGCTGGCTGGCGTGCCGTTTATTTATGCTGCTTATGGATTCGGAGATGTGTCTTCTCCTGACTTTATGATAAATCAGATTACTGAGCTGCTATCTGCATTGAAAGAACTACTTATGTAATAAATGACACACTTTGCCACAGGGATTCTGATTGGACTTTATTTAGATAAACGATTTGATACCGGATTAAAACCATAATGTAGGACGAAAATATAAATCACCAGAACAGCCACTGACGGAAAGTCAGCCCCTGGCTGTTTCTTTTTTTGTCATAAAACCTTGTCCATATCATAGACTGTAATATCCCGCGAGGGAGAACACAGGAAAAATGGAAAAGAGGAGCATGCTATGAACAGCTTACGAGAAATCACATCGAAGTTGCCGCGGAATATCGCCGAGCAGATGAACCTTCTGCCGGATTCTGTCGTACGTGAGGTGGAAGAGATCCGGTTCCGGTGCGGGCAGAATATTTGCCTCCGGTGCGGAACCAGAGAACGATATCTGCAGCATATGATCACCCAGCAGGATCTTCACGACACATTGAATCAGCTGATCCAGTATTCCTATTACGCATATGAAGCAGACCTGGCCCGCGGATTCGTCACCATCGAGGGCGGCCACAGAGTCGGACTCTGCGGACGAGCCGTTATGAAAGATGGAATGCCGGCTCTTCTGCAGGAAATCAGTTCGCTGAATATCCGGTTTGCCAGAGAGGTTCGAGGCTGCAGCAGGAAACTGGTTCCGGAGATCCTGGAAAACGGCCGGCCGGTCAATACCCTGATCATCTCTCCGCCCGGCTGCGGAAAGACCACCCTGCTGCGTGATCTGGCCAGAGAACTGTCAGAATGCCGTTTTCAGGTGGGTATCTGCGACGAGCGGTCAGAGATAGCCGGAATGTTTCACGGCCGTCCCAGCTTCGATCTGGGGCCCAGATGCGATGTTCTGGACGGCTGTGATAAGGCATGGGGGATTTCCATGCTGCTTCGCTCCATGGCGCCGCAGGTCATCTTTACTGATGAAATCGGAAAACCGGAGGATATCTCAGCTGTCATGCAGTGCCTGGCGTCCGGCGTGGCGTTAATTACATCTATCCACGGATGGGACAGGGAGGATGTGTACCAATCTGCTGTAGGCAAACTGGCAGAGAATGGAGTATTCCGCCGTCTTGTTTTTCTTTCCAATGAGAGAGGTGCAGGGACAATCCGGGAAATCGCTCATACATCAGGAATTCATCGGGAGGCAAAGTATGCTTAAGATCATCGGGCTGATGGCGCTGGTGGCTGCAGCAGGATTTTCAGGTGTACTGAAAGCAGCAGAACTGAAGGAACGGATTCGCCTGCTGGAGGACTTTCTGAAAATGATGCTGGATCTGAAGAGCCGGATCGATTATTTCAAACAGCCGCTGCTTCCGTTATTTCAGCAGACTTCTTCGAAAGAAGATACGCCGGCTTATGAACTCCTGAAACGCTGTCAGAAGGAACTGCAGGAAAACCACGGCGAAATCCGCAATGTCTGGAGGCGTGAAGCAGAAAAAGTATACAGAAAAACGCCGCTGACGAAGGAAGACATGCAGTCGGTCCTTCATCTTGGAGCTTTCATCGGGCAAACCGATTTTGAGAATCAGAAGATACAGTTTGATTATCTGGAAAAAAGGCTGGAAGAACAGTTGACGGAAGCAAGAGCAGAAAGCAGGGTAAAAGGACCTATGTACCGGCGGATTGGTTTTTTCGGGGGAGCAGTCGCAGCCCTGGTGCTGCTGTAACAGGAGGA
>JBJESY010000308.1:0-9585 GCA_051883035.1 Anaerovoracaceae bacterium
CGGGCATTTTCTCTGCCCACATATCCAACTATCCCGCACATAATCTCACCTTCATGCTATTAAAATTTTCACTATACTTCCTCGTCTGATTTCCTGAACTTGCTCTCGATGAGAGAAGCAAGTCTTTCCGCCAGCGGGCGAATCTCCTCTGTATCGCTGCCCTCCAGCATGACACGCACCAGCGGCTCCGTGCCGGATGGACGGATCAGCAGTCTTCCGCTGCCCTCCACAGCCTTTTCCACTGCCGCAATCTCTGCGGCCACCTCCGGATCCTTCTGCCAGGTCTTTTTGAAATCGTTATGTATTCTGGCATTGACCAGTACCTGTGGATAAATTGTGATTTCGTCGCTCAGCTCTGCCATGGTCTTTCCGGATGCCAGCAAAGCTTCCATCAGCTGCAGCGAAGACAGAATTCCGTCACCCGTGGTAGTATGTTCTGCAAAGATAATGTGACCGGACTGTTCTCCGCCGATCATGCAGCCGGTTTCACGCATCCGCTCCAGTACATACCGGTCTCCTACGCCGGTCACATCCACGGAAATTCCCGCTTCTTCCATGGCTTTATGAAAGCCGATGTTGCTCATCACGGTAACCGTCACGCGATCATCCTGCAGTCTTCCTTCTTTTTTCAGCATACGGGCACAGATGGCGATGGTCTTGTCTCCGTCTACCACCCGTCCCAGATTATCCACTACAATCAGGCGGTCTGCATCTCCGTCGAAAGCAAGGCCGATTTCTGCCCCCTGGCGGAGCACTTCTTCCTGCAGCTTCTCCGGATGGGTGGATCCGCAGCTGTCATTGATATTGATGCCGTTGGGCTGGTTTCCGATCACCGTCACATCTGCGCCCATGCTCCGGTACACACGTTCGGCGATCCGATAGGATGCACCGTTAGCACAGTCCAGCACGATCTTCCTGCCATCCAGTCTGTAAGACACGGTCTCCAGAAGATGTTTCACATAAAGATCCGAAGCATCCTCCTCTGCTTCCAGCCGCCGGCCAATCTTATCTCCGGTCACGTGGTTGCTTGCGTCTACACTGCTAAGGATGATATCCTCAATTTTTTCTTCCAGCAAATCATCCAGTTTATATCCGTCACCGCTGAAAAACTTGATTCCATTGTATTCAAAGGTATTATGAGATGCACTGATCACAATCCCTGCATCTGCATGATAATGACGTGCCAGGTAGGCGATGGCCGGTGTCGGAACTACCCCTGCCAGCATCACATTTCCTCCCACAGCCAGGATTCCGGCCGCCAGAGCGCTTTCCAGCATGTCGCCGGATATTCTTGTATCCTTTCCAATGACAACCACCGGACGTTCATTGGTCTTTTTCAGTACAGCGGTTCCGGCCTTCCCCAGATTGAAAGCCAGCTCCGGTGTCAGTTCTCTGCCTGCCACCCCACGCACCCCGTCGGTGCCAAACAATCTTCCCATTTTTTCCTCCTATGATTTTCTATGATTCCTCACTGTCATCTGCCACCGGTTCCTCTTCCGTCACCTGTTCGATGGTGACCAGAATTTCTGCCGGTGTAAATTCCAGCTCACTGAGATTTCCATTTCCCTCATAGTGGCACTTCAGCGGAATCCGGTGCTCACCCGGTTCCAGTCCGGAAGCATCTGCCATAAAGTAGAAATCTTCTTCTTTCAATGCGGAGATATCCGCTTCTTTCCCCACTGCCGTGAGCACAATATTAATCTCACTGACCGCAGCAATCATATCCTCTGTAATACCCTCCACGATGACCGCTTCGTTTCCAAAGGTAAACCGGCGGGTCTCCATCCCTTTCACGGTAACCTTCACCGTCAAGTTCTGCGAATTAGCTGCTGCCTCCACGCCTTCCGGAAGCAGCGGTTTCACCGCCAGTGTCGTATCTTCATAAATTTCGCTCACATCGACGGTTTCGGCTGTGATATATGTGATGCCAGCCAGTGCCGCAGCATAGCCTTTCACCGTGATGGTCTTCGGCACGGTGACGGTCCGATCTGCGTCGGCTGCATCCGTACCGATTACATCCACCTTCAGCGGAACCGTCTTTTTATTCAGCATAACAGCCGTCACAGAAACGTTCTTGCTGCTCAGCTTCACTTCTTCCACGGTATTTCCGTTTTCATCCACAGGAATCAGTTCCACACTGATAGCGTGAAGCGTATCTCCCACCAGCTTCACATCCAGCGGTGCACTGACATGTACGATACTGTCTACCAGCGATTTCGCTCCGGTCACGTTCACCGTATCCTTATCGGTCTGTACGATAAACGGCTCCTGCTCATCGCTCATTTCTCCGTCGATTGCCGGCACGATGGCCTTCTCTTCCGTCACCAGTTCATCGATGACCACCGTCACCTTTCGCTTGCTGGCATCCTTGAAATCCACACGATCCGGTACGCTGATCTGCAGCGGAACCGTATGTTCACCTGCCTTCACACCCTCCAGGTCCAGGACTACGTGAATGCCTTCTTTCTTTATTTTTCCCGCTTCTCCCCGTTCTCCTTTCACCGTGACGTTGACGGTTTCATCGCTGACAGAGAGGAGTACCAGTCCTTCCGATTCCAGTGCGCTTTCGTTTATGATTGTAATCGGAACATTCTTTATGGTGGTATCCATGGACTGATTATCCGTTACCAGTACATAAGCCCACAGTCCCGCAGCAATGATCAGGGCGATGATGAAATTTACTTTATCATTCTTCAGCATTTTTTACCCCCTTCAAAGCCTTGGACAGCTTTTCCTTCATGGTGCCGCTGGTTTCCTTGTCGAAATAGATGTTCAGCAGGGTCTTCTCCACCGTCTTGATGTCCAGGAAACGAGTCAGCTTCCCGTGCTGGGCGATGGAAATCACACCGGTTTCCTCCGACACGATCAGCACCAGCGCATCGGAATTTTCCGTGATGCCGATACCTGCCCGGTGGCGGGTTCCAAGCTCCTTGGAAAGTTCCTTGTTCTGGGTCAGGGGCAGAACGCAGCCTGCTGCCCGCAGTCTTTCTCCCCGCACAATCAATGCGCCGTCATGAAGCGGTGAGCCTTCGTAAAATATATTTCCGATCAGCTGCTCCGAGATGGCCGCATCAATCACCGTACCGGTTTCCACAATCTCGTTCAGCTGGGTTTCTCTTTCGATGACAATCAGTGCACCCGTTCTGGAAGCGGACATACTTTCGATAGCACGGACAAATTCTCCGATGATCCGCTTGGCTTCTTCCTTATCCACCTGACTGAACACATTGGTAATCTTGCTTCTGCCCAGATATTCCAGTGCACGCCGAAGTTCCGGCTGGAAGATCACCACCAGCGCCATCAATCCGACGGTCATGGTGTTGGACAGGATCCAGTTCAGGGTATAGAAATGACAGAGTTCCGAGCCTACCGTGGCCAGTACGAAAATCAGCAAACCCTTGGCCAGCTGCTCCGCTCTGGTCTCCTTGATAAAACCCAGAATCTTATAAAAGATAAATGCAACAATCAGAATATCCAGCACATCGGAGATTCCGATGCTTGAAATGATGTTTTTAAAGGTTTCCATAAACACATTTCCTCTCACACGTATTCTATTATATTCTACTTGAAAAACATGTTGTTTTCAAGTAGAAGAGAAGAAAAAACAGAAGAAGGCGCCCGTAAAAACGGTGCGCCCTCTTCTGTCATAATCTCAACTGTTTTCATGAAAATCGCTTTCCGAAAAGCAGTTATTCTTCGTACATCAGTATGTAGTTTCCAGCAGACCGTAATCTCCGTCGTTTCTCTTGTAAACCACGCTTACGCTGTCGGTCTCGATGTCTACGAATACGTAGAAGTTATGCTGCAGCAGCTCCATCTGCATGGCCGCTTCGTCCACCGTCATCGGAACCAGCTGGAACTTCTTGGCCTTTACAACCTTGTTCTCTTCTACAGGCTCCGGCATCTCCGGAATCATTTCGAACCGTACGGATTCGTTGGACTTGTTTCTCTTCTGCAGTTTTCCTTTATATTTGGACATCTGGCTGGATAATTTATCCGCAACGATGTCGATGCTGTCAAATACATCCTGTGATACATCCTCTGCACGGAAAATGGTGCCCTTGGTCACGATAGTCGCTTCCATCTTCACCTTATCCCGTTCCGGATGGATCACTATATTCGCCTTGATATCGTCAGCAAAATACTTTCCCAGTTTCTCAAATCTCTTGTTGATGGCTTCCTGAATCCGGTCGCTGATGGTGATGTTCTTTCCTGTTACGATAATCTTCATAATGATACCCTCCTCTCGCCTGCACGGACAGACACCCCTTTTCGGTCCGGTATCCGGCCCGTCTCCGGGTCAGAGCATTTGTACATCCCTCGTCGGTCTGTGCAAACTGTTTCCTTTATGAAAGTATTATACCACATCCACCGGCACAATGCCACAGTATTTTCCATGTATACAGGATATTCCAGTTTTTCATATGCCGTCCACAAAATTGCCGCTGCGAACATAAAAAAAGAACTGTTCAGCTGACCTGGTCTTTGCCCCCACACTTGCCTTAACCCGATTTTCGGAGGACTTACTTCTAAGGTACGCCATGATCACCGCCCGTCTCCTGCGCTGCGGCTTACGTGGATCCTTTTGCCCGCACCTGGCTTGGATTTTCAACCACAGACCTGAACAATTCTGCTTCAATTTTAACCGATTTCCTGCTCCTTTGCAAGAAAAAAACCTTCGGCACCGTCGTTTCCCGATGCCACCGTCAGCACATCCACCCGCACTGCACCTGCTTCCTTCAGCACCCGTCCGCAGCAGATGGCTGTGGCGCCTGTGGTGAAGATATCATCCAGAAGAATGATCCGTTTTCCCACGATTTTTTCCGAAAGCCTTCCGCCGCAGCCGGCACGAAACGCGCTATACAGATTGGATAGTCTGTCTCCGCCTGCAATACTCCGCTGCGCCGCCGTGGACTCGGCCCGCTCCAGGCCGTCCTTCAGGACAGGAATTCCCAGAAACCCGCCCAGATATGCAGCTACCATGGCTGCCTGGTTGAATCCACGCTGCTTCTCCTTTTTTCGATGCATGGGAACCGGAATAATAAAATCCGCCGCCAGCAGTTCCGCCGCCCCGGCATCGGAACGAACCCGGTCTGCAAGGATTTTGGCCAGAATCCGGGCCATGAACGTATGACCGTTATACTTCAGATCGAAAATCAGCCGCCGTTCATACAAGCCGTATTTCATGCAGGCGCGGATGGAATCCAGCGGAATGCCGCCCTCTTTCTGCAGCAGCTCCGCTTCCGGGCCGGTAAAGCTGTTGTTCCGCAGACTTGCCGGCGGAATCTCCACATGGCCCCATGTGATATGGCGGATGCAGTGGTCACAGAGGCAGTAACTGCGGCTCCGGTCGATATAGTTTCCGCAGACCACGCAGTAGGTTCCCCACGGAAAGAAGAAATCCGCCGTCTGCTCTGCCAGATGCTGCAGCCACACCGGTCCGTGCTTTCTCAGATACATCTCACACCCCCTGATAAAACCCGGCCAGCCGGCTCATAAGTCCGGAATTTCTCCGCCGGTTCTCGTTGTGATCCACCATGGCGTTGAGGTAATCCTGCCGTCCCACGATGTACACCCGTTCCTTTCCTCTGGTGATGGCCGTATACAGCAGATTCCGCACCGCCAGTGCCGGTGGAAACCAGGTCATGGGCAGGATTACCACCGGAAATTCACTGCCCTGGCTCTTATGTACCGTCACTGCATACGCCAGCTCAATCTCATCCAGCTGGGGATACGGGTATTCGACCCATTTCTCCTCGTCAAAACACACCGTCACCGCCGCCATCTCCGTATCAATGGCCGTGATGATCCCCGTCTCACCGTTGAAGATTCCTTTTCCGTTCTTCCCGTCATGACGGCGGAACTCCAGCCGGTAGTCATTTTTGATCTGCATCACCCGGTCGCCCAGCCGATAGACACGCTGTCCGAACTGCATTTCCGGCTGTCCGTCCCGGGGCGGATTAAACACCTGCTGCAGATGGAGATTCAGATTAAAGCTGCCCAGAATCCCCTTTTTCACCGGCGTCAGCACCTGCACCTGATCCAGCGGAAAATCGGCCGCCAGCGTCGTGACCTTCCTCAGAATCTCCTGCTGCTTATCCCCCTCCACCAGAAGGAAATCCCCGCCGAATACCGGATACTGTCCCTGATTGATCCGGTGGGCATTGACCACAATATTGCTTTCTCTCGCCTGACGGAAGATTTCTGTCAGGTGGGCCGTATAAAACAATTCGCTGTCGATCAGATCCTCCAGCACACTTCCGGCTCCCACCGACGGCAGCTGGTCCGCATCCCCCACCAGAATCAGCTTCGTTCCCGGCTTCAGCGCATCACAAAGTGCCCCCATCAGCAGCAGGTCCATCATGGAGGCTTCATCTACGATCACCGCTTCCAGATCCAGCGGATCCGCCTGATTCTTTCCGAAGGCCATGGTTTTGCTGCCTTCATCGAAGTAATATTCCAGCAGACGATGTACCGTGGATGCCGGCTGCCCGGTGGTCTCCATGAGACGTTTGGCCGCCCTGCCCGTAGGCGCTGCCACGGCAGTCCGCTTTCCCTGTTCTTTCAGAACCGCCAGTACCGTCCGGATCAGGGTGGTTTTCCCGGTGCCGGGGCCACCGGTAATGATGGACACGCCGCTTCGCAAAACATGTCGTGCCGCCTCTCTCTGCTCGTCTGACAGCTGGATTCCTCCGGAAGCTTCTGCTTTTCGAAGCAGAAAATCCAGATTTTCATCCGCCGTCGGATTCACACCATTCCTGCCGGAATCTCCGTTCATTCTGCCGGAAACTCCGCTCTGCATGTCCGGGTCTGCCAGATCCGCCAGCTTGCCGCAGATCACGCATTCCGCCCGGTAGTATCCGTAAAAGTAAACCACCTGCTGGCCGTCCAACACCGTCAGCTGCAGCCGACCCATGAGGGCCATGTCCTCCAGCACATCCCGCACCAGGGACGAAGGCAGGTCCAGGTATTCCGCTGCCTGCTCACAAAGCTGTTGCACCGGCGCATAGCTGTGTCCTTCTGCCACATAGCTTTTCAGGCCGAACCGGATGCCGCTTTCGATCCGGTATTCACTGTCGCGGCTGACCCCCAGCTTTTCTGCGGCTTCATCCACCTTATGAAATCCCATTCTCGGAAACTCATCCAGCAGCCAGTACGGATTGTCTTCCGTCAGTGCAACGGCGGTCTCCCCCACCAGGTCGAATATTTTGATGATATAGTAGTTGGAAAATCCCAGATTGCGCAAAAACAAGGTCACCTCTGGGGTGACCTGGCTTATTTTCGTAATGTTGCTGTGTCCTGTTTCAAAACCGTGGTTTAATGCAGCCAATGTATTCCTCTCGTCCATGTTAAAAATTTGAAGCGCTTGTATTTCTTCGCCAGATCCAGCAGATCTCTTCTGGTGTTCTTTTTCGGATGGACATGTGTCTCCTCCACCAGCATGGACAGCATCTTCGCCGCGTCTTCCGGACTCTTGCAGATGCCCGCTTCCATCAGGTCGTTGCCGTCGATGGCCAGCTCATTTTCAAAGATCGGCTCCTTGTACATCCGGATTTCCTCCAGCATGTACATCTTGCTCTTGATCTTGGTTTCCGAAGAATAGTCGAAGACGATACGCTGGGCTTTTTCCAGATTTGCCAGATAGTTATATCGATCCCAGCCCCGTTTGTAAATGAATTTCTTCAGTTCCGGCTTCTGGGCCGTAAAGTACAGCTTGGCCATATCGTGCACCGCATCCACCAGATGCCGATACGTATCTCCCTCAAATCCCAGCTTCTCAATGGAAGGCATGGCCCGTTTCTTATCCATGCAGGTATAAAACAGTCCCAGCCGCCGGTCTTCCACCTGCTGGGATCTGTCGATGTTCTGGCACAATACGGTCAGGTCACTTTTTTCCCGCCGTGTCAGGTGCTTCAGAACATCTTCACCCAGAATCACGCCAATGATGCCGGTATCCATAATCATGCTCAGGCCCTTACCGCCGTAAGGACCGCTGATCGTCAGGGTGAATTCCTCACGCAGTCCGTTCACGTCGGCGCTCTCCAGCTTTTTGTAATTGCTGCAGATGGCATCGTACACCGGCTTATGCAGGTCAAACCCGAACTGGGCCGCATAGCGGATGGCCTGCATCATCTTCAGGGGCTGTTCCCGGAACAGTGCATCCGGATCGCCGATGGTTCTCACCAGCTTCTTGCGGATATCTTCCCGTCCTTCGTACGGATCGGAAAGACGGCTCGGACTGTCGGCGATGGCATCGATGGTGAATGCCTTTCTCGCCAGCTCCGTCTCTATGGTTCCGCCGTTTCGATAAGGGGCCACATCAATGATGACACCCTCTTCTCCTGCGAATTCGCCGTTTTTATCGTAGACTTCTTCTATGTATTCCAGACGCAGAATACCGTATTTTTCACTGATCACCCTGCCTTCCGTGAAAAGTTCCCGCAGCTTGTCCGTCTCTGCAGAAGTAACCACATCCCAGCCGTAAGGATTTCCTCCCAGCAGGCTGTCCCGCACGCACTCTCCGGCCACATAGACCTCAGCACCTGCCCCTTCCAGGGTCTTCAGAACTTTATTAACTTCTTTCGGCAGCTTGATCATAGTACTCCTCCTTAGATATTTACTGATTTATATAATCTCCGGTTATCCAGTGTCCACACCCTGTCACTGAATTCTCCCGGTTCGGTGGCTTCCAGTGCCGCCTGCATGTCGAACATTCTGGCATCCAGAATATCCAGATAATGCAGCACTTCCGCCTCTGGGAACAGCGGCTTCTTCGGGCTTCCGAATTCCGGTTCATAATGATGAGAAAGAATCATATGCTCCAGCATGATGGCCTTCTCCCGATCCATGCCCATTTCCAGTGCCATACGGTCCACCAGCTTCACGCCCTGAATCAGATGTCCCAGCATCTGTCCCTCAAAGGAATAGCCGCTGGCAATTCCGTCGGTATCTGCATCGATTTCATTGAGTTTTTCCATATCGTGCAAAATCACCCCGGTCAGCACCAGATTCCGATTGAGATTGGTATAGACTTCGCAGACCCGCATACCCGTCATCAGCATCCGCTTCGTATGGTACAGCAGGCCGCCCAGCTGGGCATGGTGATTCTTAGAGGCTGCCGGATAATAGAGAAGACGATCCTTATTCTCCGTCAGCAGCCTGACGCATAACTCCCGCAAATCTTTGTCGGTCAGATTTTGCGCAGTATCGAAAATAAAATCGTACATTTCCTGCGGATCCTCCGGAGCCGCCTTGACGAAGTCACCGATCTTCTGGCCGTCGTTTTCGTTGGCTTTTCGGATCCGCTGCACCCGGAACTGGAGCTGTCCCGCCCATTCGGTGATGACACCCTTGATCTTTACGATATCTTTTTCCTTTATCTCAACCAGAGCAGGGTATTCGCCATCGCTGACGTCCCATTTCTTTCCGGTCAGTTCGCCTGTTTTGTCGCCCAGGGTGATGTCCAGGTACTGTTTGCCGTTGGAGCCGGTCTTCACTGCTGCCGACTTCACCATAAAAAATTCAGTAACCTCCTGGTCTTTTCGTAAATCCTTGATATATATCTCTTTCATTCCGTCTCTTCCT
>JBJESY010000309.1:0-1874 GCA_051883035.1 Anaerovoracaceae bacterium
GCGGCATCGCAGCAGATGCGACCTGCGTGGACATCGGTGCCAAGGATATCGAAGGAATTGTGAAATTCGCGAAGGAGCAGAAGATTGACTTCGCCGTGGTGGCACCGGACGATCCGCTGGTGCTGGGCTGTGTAGATGCATTGCAGGAAGCCGGGATTCCGGCCTTCGGGCCGAATAAGGCTGCAGCCATCATCGAAGGAAGCAAGGTCTTCTCCAAGAACCTGATGAAGAAATACGGCATTCCGACGGCACAGTACGAAGTGTTTACCGACGAAAAAGCGGCCCTGGAATATCTGGAAACCTGCCCGATTCCGACGGTGATCAAGGCCGACGGTCTGGCGCTGGGGAAGGGCGTAATCATTGCGGAAACCAGAGCAGAAGCGAAAGATGCCGTTGTTTCCATGATGGAAGAAAAGATCTTCGGGGAAAGCGGAAGCAACATCGTCATCGAGGAATTCCTCACCGGACCGGAAGTATCCGTTCTTTCCTTTACCGATGGAAACATCGTGGTGCCGATGGTCTCCTCCATGGATCACAAGCGTGCACTGGACGGCGATAAGGGACTGAACACCGGCGGCATGGGAACGGTAGCGCCGAATCCGTACTATACGAAGGAAGTGTCAGACCGCTGCATGAAGGAAATCTTCCTGCCGACCATCGCAGCCATGAAACAGGAAGGCAGAGAATTCCGCGGCTGTCTGTATTTCGGCCTGATGATCACCGAAAACGGCCCGAAGGTTATCGAATACAACTGCCGCTTCGGCGACCCGGAAACCCAGGTGGTGCTGCCGCTTCTGGACAGCGATCTGCTGGACATCATGATGGCAACCGCAGACGGGAAGCTTACGGAAGACATGGTACAGTTTGCCGATGACAGCGCCTGCTGTGTGGTTATGGCATCGGAAGGCTATCCGAAGAGCTACGAAAAAGGCTTCCCGATCACCGTGGATGAAGATTTCGAAGGCATTCTGTACATCGCCGGCGCCAAGAAGAAGGAAGACGGCACTGTGGTTACAAACGGAGGCCGCGTGCTGGGCGTGGTCAGCCGGAAGGCCGGCCTGCAGGAAGCGGTGGAAGAAGCCTACCGCCAGGTGGAAAAGGTTCATTTCGACAATGCATATTACAGAAAAGACATTGGTGCAAAAGCCCTTGCCGCAAAGGAGGCCAAATAGGAAATGGTATATAGAATATTCGTAGAAAAGAAACCGGGTCTGGATCATGAAGCGAAGAAGCTGCTGGGCGATATCCGCGGACTGCTGCAGATCGAGTCCGTGACAGATGTACGCCTGCTGAATCGCTACGACGTGGAAAACATCGAAAAAGACCTGTTTGATTACGCAGAGCACACCGTATTCGCCGAACCGCAGCTGGACGTGGTGACGGAGGATTTTGCGGAGAAAAAAGATGGAGAAGAACCGGCGGCAGTCTTTGCTACCGAATACCTGCCGGGTCAGTTCGACCAGCGGGCCGACTCTGCCGCACAGTGCATTCAGATCATCTCCCAGAAAGAACGTCCGACCGTGCGAACCGCGAAGGTTTACGCCATCTACGGACAGGTCAGCGATGCACAGCTTGCGGAGATCAAGAAATACGTCATCAATCCGGTGGAATCCAGAGAAGCATCCCTGGAGAAGCCGGAATCTCTGGCCATGGAATATGAGATCCCGACGGAAGTTGCTGTCATGGACGGCTTCCTGGATCTGGATCGTCAGGGCCTGGCAGATTTCGTGGCACAGTATGGACTGGCCATGGATGTGGATGATGCCGCGTTTTGTCAGGAATACTTCCGCGGTGAAAAGCGGAACCCGACCATTACGGAAATTCGCATGATCGATACCTATTGGTCCGATCACTGCCGTCACACC
This sequence comes from Anaerovoracaceae bacterium, assembly GCA_051883035.1. Lineage (GTDB taxonomy): Bacteria > Bacillota > Clostridia > Peptostreptococcales > Anaerovoracaceae > RGIG7179. The sequence goes on from JBJESY010000309.1 coordinate 1,866, forward strand.
ACCTTCTCC
>JBJESY010000310.1:0-9497 GCA_051883035.1 Anaerovoracaceae bacterium
AATCAGCCAGTTCAACAAGGATTCCTAATTCTGGCATAGTATTTCCGTTTTCCCAACGAGAAACACTTCGTGAAGATACTCCAAACTTTTCTGCAAGATCTTCCTGTGTCATTCCTTTTTCAGTTCTCAGCTGTCTTAAGAAATTTCCTATTTTGATTTTATCAACCATTAGGACGCCTCCTTTCATGTGCTATTTTTTATCAATTATCAGTGAAAAGCCACGTCAGAAAGTGAGAAAATGACGTTTTTCAACCAGACAATTATGTCCTATTGCCATCTTGGGGCTTTAAGCCATCAAAAAGCAGCATTAAATTCCAATTTGTCGGTCTATTCGGTTCCATATTATCAAATAACAGGATTAGACACAAGAGCAGCTACAGCAGTTCGCACTACTGTAGCTGTTTACTGTTTTATGAATATCGCCCTTTCCGTGTGCAGGGGCGTTCTTTCTATTCATATTCCTTCGGATCAAACTGTTCGAAAATTCCGGCGGCACCCAGGTCTTCCGCCTCTTTCAGGTCGCGGTAATTGCGGATGGTCCAGAAGAACAGCGGGCCATCATACCGCTGCAGCGCTGCCTCATGGCGGTCATCGAAATTATACGCCACGAAGTCCGGTTTGCCGGAGTGATTCACCAGCAGGTTTTTCAGCAGGAAATTCTGCATGCCGGTTAATGTCTTTTTCTCACGATTGATATTGGCAGCCAGCTGTCCCCGGATGATGTCCGGCCGGTTCCGCCGCAGCCACTTCACAGCCACCGGGCTGAAAGATTCCACGCAGTACAGCGCAGACACCGTCCCCGGCTTTCCGTCAAAGGCGGCTGCATAATCGTCTAATACCGATACAGTCGTCCGGCAGAGGGCGGCCGTGGTGTCTTCCCCTTCTTCCGTCTTTCCTGCTTTCAGCTCTACAATGAGCGGCACACGGCCTGCCACAAGCTGCAGAACCTCTGCAAATTCCGGAATCTGTTGCCGGCTTTCTTCCAGGAAACAGCTCTGTGCCTCCTCCATGGTCATATCTTCAATGTTCTGATCCACACCGCAGGTCCGCTTCAGGCTCGAGTCGTGAATCACCGCCAGCTTCCCGTCCCGCGTCAGATGCAGGTCCAGTTCGATGCCATAGCCTGCTTCCACGGCACGGCGAAAGGCTGCCATGGAGTTTTCCGGAATCACAGGTTTCTGATGGAGACCTCTGTGTGCATATCTGTGCCGCAGCAGCTCTTCAAGCTGCTTTTCTTTTCTGTTACTTAATTCTTTCGTGTTGCTCGATGTTTTCTGTTTCATATTCCCCATTTCCCCTTTTCAACAAATTTATGATGCGTTTAATCCTCCACATCAAAGGCTTCCAGCTTGCTCTTCGGTGCCTCCGGCTTGCTGTCACCGTGTTTTACCATAAGCATGGTGCAGAACGCCACAGCTGCAAAGAAGGCAGCATACGGGAACAGAGTCCAGTAACCCACATGTTCCAGGAAGAAGCCCGACAGCACCGGCGTCAGCACCTGTGCCGCCATACTGAAAGTATAGTACATACCGGTAAACTTGCCGATATCGCTGCCTTTGCACATTTCCACCACCATCGGATAGGAATTCACGTTGATGGACGCCCATGCCATACCCACCAGGAAGAAGATGATGTTTACACCGAAGTTCGGTTCCTTGAAGAAAAATCCGCTTCCAAAGCAGCATGCCAGCATGGCCACGCCCACCAGAATCACCTTTTTCCGACCGAAGCGGCTGGACAGCATGCCCACCGGCAGGAAGGACACCAGTGCACCCACCGAAGCTACCATCAGAGCGCCGGCGAAACTTCCGCCCTCCATGCCCCACATCTCTGTGGCATACTTGGAAAATGCAGTGGTCACACTGTTATATGCCATATACCAGAACGCAACAGAAAGCAACAGGAATACCAGACTCTTCTTTACATCCGCCGGCAAAGCAGATGCCGCACTGCGAATTCCGCCCGATGTTTCGGATTCTTCTTCCGGCTCCTCTTCCGCAATGCCCCATTCCTTTTCCAGCGCCAGTCTTTCTTCCGTAAATTTCGCTTCATCCACCTTGAACAGCAGAATCAGAAGCGCAAGAATCATCACTGCGGCCACTGCAATGAACAGCGGTTCATAGTTCGGTGTTTCTCCGTCCTCCACCAGGAACATGATGAATACCAGCGAAAGCACCACGCCGATGGCCCCCATCAGATTGATGATGGCGTTTGCCTTGGAACGAAGCGGCTTCGGCGTCACATCCGGCATAAGCGAAACCGCCGGAGACCGGAAAGTGCTCATGAACAGCAGCGTCATCAGCAAGGCCGCCACAAACAGCACCAGATTCTGACCGTTGGCCGCTGCCGGAAGCAGCAGCATGAAGACACAGGCGCCTATGGTACCCACCAGAATAAACGGCGTCCGTTTGCCCCGTTTCGTATTCACCTTATCCGACCAGGCGCCAAACAAAGGCAGCATAATCAGCGCAAAGATATTATCCAACGCCATGATGCCCCCTGACAGCGTATCCCCGATATGAAAACTGTACTTCAAAATCAGCGGAATGATGTTATCATACATCTGCCAGAAGGTACTGATTGCCAGAAAGGCAAACCCAATGAGAATGGTTCGTTTCGTATTAAGCTTCATTTCCGTTTCCTGTTCCTTTCCCGAAAACTTCTCCGATATCATTCAAAATATATGTAGGCCGCACATCGCTTGTTTCCAGATCCTCCAGCGTCCCCTCCCCGGAAAGCACGAAAATCGTGTCAATTCCCGCATTGACACCGCAGGCGATGTCGGTATACATCCGGTCACCGATAAGCACCGCGTCTTCCGGCCCGCAGCCCGTCTTTTCCAGTGCCAGATACACCATGTCAGGCTGGGGTTTCCCTACGAAATACGGCCGCCGTCCCGTGGCATGCTCCAACATCTGGCAAATAGATCCGCAGTCAGGCACTGCACCCCAGGCGGTGGGGCAAACCCAATCGGGATTCGTCGCAAAATATTCCGTCCCGGCTTTCAGCAGACGGCTGGCGTCTTCCAGCTTCTGAAAGGTCAGCTCCCGGTCAAAGCCCACAATGAGGATGTCGACCACGTCCGGCGGACTGTCATTCTCCCCAGCCTGCAGGCTGGGGAGAATCTGGAATCCCGCATCTTCCATCTGCCGGCGAAAAGATTCCGTTCCCATCAAATAAATCTGCTTCTGTCGTGCCTCCGATGGGCCGTATCGACGCTCCAGGAAGGAAATCATGGCATCCACCGACGTGACGAAATCCTCCGGAACCGCCGGAATGCCCAGCCGTGCAAGTTTTGCTACGTAATCGGACACACCCCGGGAGGAATTATTGGTCAGAAAGAGATAACGTCCACCCTGCGCCCGCACCTGCTGCAGGAAGGGCAGCGTGCAGGAAAACACGTGATCGTCCAGATAAATGGTCCCGTCCATATCCAGCAAAAACAGTTTTTTTCGTCGCAAGCCTTCCGCCTCCCTTCGCGTCTGCTATTTCTATTATACCGAAATTCTCCCCCGCAGGCAATATAAAAAGAGGGACTGTAAAACAGTCCCCCTTTCTATTTGATTTTATCGATCTGCGAAACGATCTTATTTCGTAGTAGCGTCGTACAGAGCTTCTGCGTTATCCCATTCCTTGATGATTTCAGGGATTACCTTGTACAGGTCGCCTACGATTGCATAGTCAGCAACTTCCATGATCGGAGCATCCGGATCCTTGTTGATCGCAACGATGCAGTTGGAAGTCTGCATACCAGCCAGGTGCTGAATTGCACCGGAGATACCGCATGCAAAGTAGATTTCAGGCTTTACAGTGGTACCGGTCTGGCCTACCTGGTGGGAGTGATCGATCCAGCCAGCATCTACTGCTGCACGGGAAGAACCAACTACGCCGCCAACCTTGTCAGCGAATTCCTTAATCAGTTCGAAACCGGAAGCATCGCCCAGACCACGTCCGCCGGAGCAGATGATCTTAGCGTCAGTCAGGGATACCATTTCCTTCATGGATTTTACGATATCCTTGATTTCGATTCTGATGTCGGAAGCCTTGATGTCCGGCTTAACATTTACGATTTCACCGGTAGCACCAGGAACTCTTTCCTGCTTCTGCATTACGCCAGGTCTTACAGTGGACATCTGCGGTCTGGTCTTCGGGCAGATGATGGTAGCCATCAGGTTACCGCCGAATGCCGGACGAGTCTGCTTGATTCCGGTGGATGGATCGTTCGGATCCAGCGTGGAAGTGTCCAGAGTGGTGTTTGCCTTTGCGAATTCGATGTACTTGGAAACCTTAACGTCCAGGTGAGTACAGTCAGCAGTCAGACCGGTGTTGCATCTTGCAGCAATACGCGGTGCGAAGTCACGGCCGATGTGGGTAGCACCGTACAGAACGATTTCAGGCTTGTATTCGTCGATCAGCTGTTTCATAACCTTGGTGTAGCCGTCGGTGGTGTAGTTTTCCAGTAATGGATCCTGTACCATGTAAACCTTTTCTGCACCATATTCGAAGCATTCCTGAGCCAGGTGGTCGATGTTGTTACCGATCAGTACTGCGCAGATCTGGGTATCATCGCTGATATCCTTTGCCAGCTTCTTACCTTCGCCCAGCAGTTCCAGAGCTACGTTCTGGATCTTTCCCTGTCTCTGTTCTGCGAATACCCAGATGTGCTTGTATGCAGACAGGTCAACAGCAGCATCCTGCTTCTTTTCCTGAATTGCACCAAACTTACAAGAGGTTAAGCACTGGTTACAGAAGGAGCACTTTGCATTAACTTTTGCAACCTTACCCAGCTTGTTGCCATCATAAGGTTCGAATTCGAAGGCATCATACGGGCAGGATTTAAAGCACTGTCCGCAGCCAATACATTTTTCTTTTAAAATTTCAATAGCCATTGTATTTCCTCCTAATTAGATGATGTGCTTACCCTTAAGCTGAATTAACAGATTCTTAGCCTGTTCGTTTTCAGTATCTCCAGCGACTTTCTGGCCAGGAGCCTTCGGAGCCGGCGTGAATGAACGGAATACGTTTGTCGGGGAAGCTTCCAGACCAACCTTAGTCAGGTCAACTTCGATATCCTTTGCGTTCCAGACTTTGATGTCCTTTGCGCCGAAGATACCCTTCATGTGCATGTATCTAGGCTCGTTTAATTCCTTGATCGCGGTCAGCATGCAAGGAGTCTGCAGGTGAATCAGTTCATAACCGTCTTCCAGCTGTCTCTTCACGGTGATGTCCTTCATGTTGTCTGCAATTTCAAATTCTTCTACGTAAGTAACCTGCGGCAGATCCAGCTTTTCAGCAATCTGCGGACCAACCTGTGCGGTATCTCCGTCGATTGCCTGACGACCGGCAAAGATCAGATCAGCAGGGCCGTTTTCTTTTTCCCACTTGCGAACAGCAGCTTCCAGCGTGTTGGAAGTAGCCCAGGTATCGGAACCGCCGACTGCTCTGTCGGATACCAGGATACCTTCGTCTGCACCCTTCGCAATACATTCGAATAATAAGTCGCTTGCCTGCGGAGGTCCCATGGAGATAACGGTGATATGAGTATCAGGATGCTTATCCTTGATTTTTAAAGCTTCTTCCAGAGCGTTCGCATCGTCATGGTTCAGAATGGATGGAACACCGTCTCTGATTAATGTTCCTGTCTTAGGGTTAATCTTGATAACGTTTGTATCAGGAACCTGTTTTGCACATACAATAATGTTAAATGCCATTTCAATTTCCTCCTGCAATCTTATTTCTTGAAAGTCTTACCAGCGATTACCATTCTCTGAACTTCGGAAGTACCTTCGTAGATTTCGGTAATCTTAGCGTCTCTCATCATTCTTTCAACCGGATAATCCTTAGTGTAGCCGTATCCGCCGTGATACTGTACGCACTTGGTAGTTACAGCCATTGCAGTTTCAGCAGCGTATAACTTAGCCATTGCAGCAGCTTCGCCATAAGCCATGTGCTTATCCTTCATGTCAGCAGCTCTGTAAACCAGCAGTCTTGCAGCTTCAATTCTGGTCTTCAGGTCAGCCATTTCGAACTGCAGAGCCTGGAACTGGGACAGCTTCTTGCCAAACTGTTTTCTTGCGTTCATGTATTCAACGGTTACGTCGAATGCACCCTGTGCGATACCCAGAGCCTGGGAAGCGATACCGATACGGCCGCCGTCCAGAGTGGACATAGCTACCTTGAAACCGTCGCCAACCTGACCTAACAGTCTGTCAGCAGGGATTTCGCAGTTCTGGAAAATCAGTTCGGTTGTGGAGGATGCGCAGATACCCATCTTATCTTCGGTCTTACCGATGGAGAATCCAGGGTCGCCCTTTTCTACGATGAATGCGGAAATTCCGTGGTTGCCCTTCTTCTTGTCAGTCATAGCCATTACAACGAATACGTCAGCATATCCGCCGTTGGTGATGAATACCTTGGCACCGTTCAGGATCCACTTGTCGCCAACCAGTTCTGCTCTGGTCTGCTGACCGGAAGCGTCAGTACCTGCGTTAGGTTCGGTCAGACCGAATGCACCCAGCTTCTTGCCGCTTAATAAGTCAGGCAGGTATTTCTGCTTCTGTTCTTCATTACCCCAGTTGAAGATAGGCCAGCAGCAGAGGGAAGTGTGTGCGGAACAGATAACACCTGTGGATGCACATACTCTGGATAATTCTTCTACAGTGATTGCGTAGGAAATGTGGTCACCGCCCATTCCACCATATTCGGTAGGGAACGGAATACCTAACAGGCCGAATTTGGCCATTTTTTCTACAGTTTCAACAGGGAATCTGTGTTCCTTGTCGATATCTGCAGCTAACGGTTCAACTTCGTTCGTGGCAAAGTCTCTTACCATTTTTCTTACGAATTCTTGTTCCTTCGTTAGTTGAAAATTCATTTAAATGCCTCCTTAAATTATAATAACGGATCCGGTATGCGGAACCGTATTTCTGACCTGTGTTACTCACATAAAGTCATAACAACATACAATAATATTAAACCACTTTTTTGTTAATAATGCAACAAAATTTTGTCCTTTCGCAGCACAAAATGTCGAAAAAAAATCCCCTTTTGACGTGAAAGAGGCCGGGAGGAAATATTTTGTGAAAAAACACGAAAATTCCGAAAATTCATAGTTCTCCCGACACCTTCGGTGCCATAGCCCGCAGGGTCTTTTTTTCGATGCGGCAGACCTGAACCTGTGAGATACCCAGCATGTCTGCCACCTGCTGCTGGGTGTAGTCCTTATAGTACCGCAGCACAATCACCTGGCGCGCCCGGGGCTCCAGAGATGCCACTGCGCTGGCCAGATCAATCCTGGCGATATCCTGCTCTTCCCGGTCTGTCCACATGGCCGCATCGGTTTCTGCCGCAATGCCGTCCACATCCTGCATGTTTTTCAGCGCATCGGACGCCTGGCAGGCTTCCAGCACCCGTTCTGCAGTCAGTCCGGTCATTTCCGCAAGCTGGGTCAGGTGGGGCGACAGTCCGTGAAGCTTGATGAAATCGCTCTCCGCACGCCGTACCAGTGCTGCATCGGCTTTCAGGCTGCGGCTCATTTTCATGCTCCCCTGATCCCGAAGCTGCGACCGGATCTCGCCGGCAATCATAGGCACCGCATACGTGGAGAACTGCAGTCCCCGTTCTTCTTCAAATCGCTGTGCCGCCTTCAGCAGACCGATATACCCGATCTGAATCAGGTCCTCCGGATCCTCGCCATAGGTCCTGGCCAGACGAAGGGCCACAGTTTTTACCAGGCCGCCATGCTTCTCCACCACGGCTTCCAGTTCTTCTTTTGTACGCACGCCCATATCAGATTCCGTAATATGTATCCAGCTTCTTGATCATGGTCACTGTGGTGCCCTCTCCCGGACGGCTGTCCACCCTGATCTTGTCCATGAAGCTTTCCATGACGGTAAACCCCATGCCGGAACAGTTTTCTCCTGTGTCGGTAGTGTACATGGGTTCCATGGCTCTGGCGATATTTTCGATTCCCACACCCCGGTCTGCCACCCGGATCATGATTGTATCCCTGGCGGGCATCATGAATTCCAGGGTCATGTCCCCCTTGATCTCACCGGGATACGCATGGAGTGCCACATTGCTTACGGCTTCGGAGACTGCCGTTTTGATTTCTGTCAGTTCGTCCACCGTGGGATCCAGCTCCGCTGCGTAGGCGCCTGCCACGGCCCTGGCCAGACTCTGACTTTCCAGTGTTCCTTCCAGCTGAACTTTCATCTTTCTTTCCATCAGCACACCTCTTTTCTTCCTTGTATGTACGTGATCGCTTCCTCTTTTGTTTCCGTATATTTCATCAGGGAAAAAATCCCTGCCATATGCAAAATGCTGTAAATTTTCCGGCTGCAGCCTGTGATGACGACGCTGCCGGCGGCAGGGGCATCCTTCTGGCCGGGGGCAGCAGTACGGTCAGCAGAGGCGCCAGCAGCGGGGGTGGCGGCATTGGCGGCAGGGGTGGCGGGAGCGCCGGCCACGGTGGTTTCGGTATGGTCGCCGGCCTTATCCTCCCCGCTGACAGAAGGCCCTCCGGCCTGCATTCCGCTGTGCTTCGCATCGTTCTCCCCGTCGTCAGGAGTCCCTCCGGCCTGCAGCCGTTTGTATCTTCCCAGCACAACGCCGATCCCGGCACTGTCCATAAACGTGACCCTGCTGAAATCAAAGATCAGATTCTTCGCACCGTAGCTGTCCATCGTATCGTCAATGTCACCGCGCACTTTCACTGCCGCATGGTGATCCAGTTCTCCCATGAGCTGCGCGGTCAGTGTATCTCCGGTCATCTCGTAAATGATTTCCATTGTATTTTTCCTCCTTTTTCCGATCTGCATGGGGCAGGGGTGGCTTCTGGCGGCCTGGCCATATTGGCCCCGGGCGGTTCAATGCCCCCGGCCGCCCGGACGGCCATTTTGCCTTGGACGGTTCCCGGCCGCCCGAACAGCAATGCGGTTCCGGACAGCCCACTGCCCCAGCCTTTATTCTATCACTTTGCGGCATGCATGTCTTTGAGAGGTTCTGTCGAAGGAGCACTAGTTTTGTCGTCGGGGGGGCTCTGTGGAGAACACGGCAGGAAGGCAGTGCCATAACGTGGCAGGAAGGCAGTGCCATAACGTGCGGTGTGTCTGTCGAATCCTGTCGAAGCTTGTCGAATCCAGCGGTTTCTCCATTCTCGTCATACGAAGTTACTGCTCTGGCACGGTTTGCTGACCGGTTAGTTTTGTACAACCCATACTTATTAGAGTAAAAATCGCCAAAAGGGTCGGGTTGGATCTCCCGAAACTAGGCGTTTACGGCAAAAAGCTCTTCTTTTAGGCCGTTTTCAGGCCCTTTTCAGGCTTTTTCCCCGCTTGTCCAGCTCACGCTGGCACTTTCGCCCGACCCTTTTGGCCTTTTTTTGTTCCACATGTATGTGTCCATGGAACTGTGACTGGTTGAAGACAGAAAAAAACGATATACATAGACACTATTTGTCTATCTCACCTTGTCGCCGACGTCTGAAAGCGGATCCC
>JBJESY010000311.1:0-1857 GCA_051883035.1 Anaerovoracaceae bacterium
GGAACAGACAGATCGGATCATGAAGGATACCTTCTGGGTAGGAGTATATCCGGGAATGACAGATGAGATGATTGACTATATGGCAAAGGTATTGAAGGAAGCGTGTGAGCAGTGACAACAACAGAAAAAGAATATGATTTAACCAGAGTACACGAAGCCAGCCTGGAATTGCTGAAGGAAATTGACCGCATCTGCCGGAAATACAGGATCCGCTATGCTCTGGATTCCGGTACTCTTCTGGGCGCCGTGCGCCATAAAGGCTTTATCCCCTGGGATGACGATGCGGATGTGATTTTCACCAGACCACAGTATGAGATGTTTTTAAAGGTGGCAGAACGGGAACTGCCGGAGGGAATGTCCCTTCTGCGCCCCGAGCAGCTGCAGAACGGAAAAGCATTCTATGATTTTACGGCCAGAGTGATTTATGAGAACAGTCGGATGCATCCGGAGGAAGATTCCCGGATGCAGTATTTTGAAGGAAAATTAAATCACCTCTGGGTGGATCTCTTCATTCTGGACCGGCTTCCGGACAATCCGGCCGCCGCTTCGGCGACGCTGTTTCTTCAGAAAGTAATTTATGGGCTGTCCATGGCGCATCGGGATGATATCGACTATTCCAAGTACAGCCCGATGGATAAGCTGCGGGTCAGGGTTCTTTCGACCGCGGGCCGGCTGATTCCCATGCCTCTGCTCTATAAGCTGCAGCAGATGGTGGCAAGAAAGGATCGGAAGAAAAAGACGAAATACTGGTATTGCAGCAATTATGCGCCGGATTATTTCTATGTGAAAGAAGAGAGTGCCTGGTGCGAGAAGGTTATCGATGTTCCCTTCGAGGATACGGTGCTGATGGCGCCGGCCGGTTTTGATCCGATTTTGAAGCTGCTGTACGGTGATTATATGCAGCTGCCGCCGGAGGAAAAAAGAGTTCCGGCACATTCCACCATTGAAATTGAGGTACAGGATTGATGAAGAAGATTTCCATTGTGATTTCGGTTTACAATGAAGAAGCGGCCCTGGGAGAGTTCTACCGGGAGGCAAAGCCGGTGTTTGACGCGCTGTCCTGGGATTATGAGATGATTTTTGTAAATGACGGAAGCAGTGACCGGTCGGGGGAGATACTTTCCGGACTGGCAGAGACGGATCCGAAGGTGAAGGTCATCACCTTTTCCAGAAATTTCGGCCATGAGGCAGCGATGCTGGCCGGACTGGATCACAGTACCGGAGACGGAGTGGTCTGCATGGATGCGGATCTGCAGCATCCGCCGGAGTGTGTGGAGGAGATCATCCGGAAGTTTGAAGAGGGCTACGAGGTGATCAGCATGGTCCGGACGAAGAATCGTTCCGCCGGTCTGATCAAAAATATTACTTCATCTGCTTTTTATAAGCTGATTAACCAGATTTCGGATGTGAAGCTGGAGGAAAATGCGTCTGACTTCTTTGCCATGAAAGCCAATGCCGCGGCGGTGCTGAAGGAGAATTACCGGGAAAAGGTGCGTTTTCTGCGGGGCTATGTCCAGAATATCGGATTCCGCCGGACCACCATTGCATACGAGGCGAGGGCCCGGGTGGCGGGGGAGAGCAAATACAGCCTGCGCAAGCTGTTCAAGTTTTCCATTAACACGATCCTGTGCTTTTCGGATCTGCCCTTAAAGCTGGGTATTTACTCTGGCATGGCAGTGGGCCTGTTGGGATTGCTGGTGATGTTCTATACCATCGGGGAGTGGGCAACCAGAGGAACGCCCAATGGCTATGCTACTATTGTGGTGCTTTTGTGCTTTATGTTTGCCATGCTGTTTGTCATTGTGGGAGTCATCGGAGAATATATCGCGATTCTGTTCACGGAGCTGAAGGATCGCC
>JBJESY010000312.1:0-9370 GCA_051883035.1 Anaerovoracaceae bacterium
GGATTATTTTGAGGACTCTTTTTTAATAGATGCTGCATATCGTTATGATATCAAGGGGAAATCGTATATTGGGACTCCAATGAAATATTACTTCTCCGATTTGGGTCTTCGTAATGCCAGAATTAATTTTCGCCAGTTCGAACAGACTCACGCAATGGAAAATGTAATATATAATGAACTCAGAATGAGAGGGTATAATGTTGATGTTGGTGTTGTGCCTGCGACTCAAAAGAATGCAGGCGGGAAGATAGTTCGCCAACAGCTGGAAGTAGACTTCGTATGTAATCTTGGTTCCCGCAGATACTATATCCAATCCGCTTATTCTTTGCCTGATGAAGAAAAAAGGGCTCAGGAGATCAGACCTTTCACAAGAATTGACGACTCATTTAAGAAGATCGTTGTTACAAAAGATATTGTCCCCACACATTATGATGAGCATGGGATTCTAACAATGAATATTTATGATTTCCTGCTTGATGCTGACTCTCTTGAAAAATAGCAGTCCGGTAAAGTTGTTATTATACCCTTCACCGGTGAATACCGCAAGAAATAACGGGTATTCTACAACCATAAGACATTGTTTGCATCCGGCACTGTGCCGGAAAAGGAGGATATGATGGCTGAGAATAACTTACAAATGCGCAGAGCCGATTTTGAGAAGAAAGTAATGGAAGAAAAGCAGACTGCCCTCATTGAATTCTGGGCTCCGTGGTGCAGCCACTGCCGCCGGATCGCCCCGCTTTTTCAGCAGATGGCAGAGCAAAAATCGGACAAGCTGCTCTTCGGTCAGATCAATGTGGATGAAGAGCGAGAACTTGCCCGTCAGTATGGAATGACCGTCATTCCGACCCTGCTTCTGTTTCAGGGAGGACAGGTCCAGGGCTCCATTACGGCACCCGGCTCCATCGCCCAGATTGAAGACTTCATCCGGCAGTTCGTATAAAAGGTATGGCCATGGATAAAACAGATGAACCGGTATATGACCTGCTGGTGATCGGCGGCGGGCCGGCAGGATACACGGCAGCCATCTACGGCGCCCGCGGGGGGCTTTCTGTTCTGGTGCTGGAACAGCTTTCGGCTGGCGGGCAGATGGCCCTCACATCCCAGGTGGACAATTATCCGGGATTTCCGGAAGGCGCAGACGGCTTTCTGCTGGGAGAAGCCATGCGGAAACAGGCGGAACAGTTCGGCGCCAGGACGAAGCTGGCAGAAGTACAATCCCTGCACCTGGCAGGACCGCTGAAAACTGCAGAGACCAGCAGCGGCAGATTCTATGGCCGTGCTCTGATTTTCGCTGCCGGCGCCGTGCCGCGGAAGCTGAATTTGGCCGGGGAGGAAGCGCTGACCGGTCGGGGCGTCCATTACTGCGCTGCCTGCGACGGCATGGCCTACCGGAATCAGACGGTGATGGTGGTCGGCGGCGGTAACAGTGCGGCGGAAGATGCGCTGCACCTTTCCCGCCTGGCGAAAAAGGTAATTCTCGTTCACCGCCGTGACACCCTTCGTGCGGAAAAAATCATGCAGGATGCACTGGAGGCGATGCCAAACGTGGAATATGTATGGAACAGTACCGTCACTGCACTCCATGCCGGCGCTTCCGGCAGGCTTACTCATGTCACTTTGCAAAATCTGTCCTCCGGCATTTTTTCTGACGTCCAGGCGGATGGCCTTTTCGTCAGTATCGGCAGGCAGCCAGCGTCAGAACTGGTTCGCGAACAACTGGATCTGGATCCGGCCGGCTATGTGCTTGCCGATGAAACTACCCGGACTTCTGTCCCCGGCGTCTTTGCAGCAGGAGACGTTCGGACCAAGTCCCTGCGTCAGATCGTCACCGCAACCGCTGACGGCGCCGCGGCTGCATATTTTGCCCAGAGCTATCTGGCTTTTTCCTCTTCATCAGCCACCAGCTGAGTCCGGCACCGGCCAGCAGGATCAGGCCGTACTTATCCCAGGTTTCCGAAGTGCTGCCGCTTGACCGGCTTCTGGAATTTCCGTCATTGGAATAAGCGAGTCTATCCATTTCCTGTCCATCCCGATCCCGGAGCCTGAATTGCCGGTCATAAAGATGAAAGGATACCGGCACGATCTTCATATATGGCCTGCCGTCTGTTTCTATGGTCACCGTGTATGGCACGATGCTGCCGTCCTCCAGATAGGCATCTCTGTCATAGCAGGTGATTTCCACACGCCTCATCTTCTCCGGATAGCGGCAGGAGAAAAATACTGTCACTGCCTGGGATCCGTCTCCGCCTCCGAAGAATCCCATGGACTCGTCCTTCAGGCTGACATCATGAACCGGCACAGAATAATCGTACAGGGTGCTTTCCACCGGCACATATCTGCCGTTGATGCCCCGCTCGAACAGGACGATGCCGTTCCACATTCCGTTGCTGTTGCTTTTTTCGCCATCGCTGTTTTCTGCACCACCATTCTCCCCAGTTCCTGCGCTCTTGCAAAGCAGAACCAAGTCTCCTTTTCCGTCACAGGTTCCATCCGCACCGGGGATTTCCTGCAGCAGAACGGCTTGCAGTTTCGTTTCCGTATATTCGCTGGCAGCCCGCGCCAGGGCATCTTCTGTCCCCACCGTATCATAACGAAAGAAATAAAGTGCGACAACCAGCACCACCGCCGCGAGAAACGGTGCGAGGCAACAGATTTTGCGAAGTGAATCTCTCATGGCAAATCCTCCTTTACTCAATGATACAGGCCCGACGGCGAAAACCCACGAAAAAAGTGCAGCCCAGTTCCGGCGTTCTTCCCGGATTTCATTCCTGTTCTGCACTCTTTTTCAGCTTATTCTTTGATTCTGCCCTATCCGGCAAAATCTGCATTGCTATCTTCTGCGTCTACGCCTGGGCGTCTTCGCAGGTCTTCATGGCCTCCAGCGTCTCGGAGAGCAGCTGATCCAGCTCCCAGCCCAGCATTTCTGCGCCCTGGATGATAACGTCACGGTCGCAGCCTGCCGCAAACCGTTTATCCTTGAACTTCTTTTTCAGAGACTTCAGTTCCATGTCCTGCACGCTCTTGGACGGCCGCATGAGGGCTGCCGCACCGATGAGTCCGGTCAGTTCGTCGCAGGCGAACAGCACCTTTTCCATTTCCCGTTCCGGCTTCACGTCGACACAGAGTCCATATCCGTGGGAAACGATGGCATGGATCATATCCTCTTCAATGCCGCCTTCCCGCAGCAGCTCCGGTGCCTTCTTGCAGTGTTCTTCCGGCCACATTTCGAAATCGATGTCGTGGAGCAGGCCTACCATCGCCCAGTAGTCCGCTTCATCGCCGTATCCCAGTTTCTCGGCGAAGTACCGCATGGTACCCTCCACCATCAGACCGTGGTGAATATGAAATTCATCCTTGTTGTACTTTTTCAGAAGTTCCAGTGCTTCTTCTCTTGTAATCATGTCTCTGCCTCTTTTCTTTTTATGTCAGTTTCTTGTATTGTCTGTTACTGTCCGTTTGTAAGATCCGTGGATGCCTTTTTCTCCGGCAGGTTGGAAATAATCACTGCTGCGAAGATTACCGCACAGCCCATCAGTTCTCTCGGAGACATGCTTTCATGCAGCAGGATGGCACCGGAAATTACCGCAAATACGGATTCCAGACAGAGAATCAGGGATGCTGCCGTCGGATCTGCATCTGCCTGTGCCACAACCTGCAGGGTGTAAGCAACACCGCAGGACAGCACGCCGGCATAGAGAATCGGCAGCCAGCAGGCCAAAATATTTCCTATATCCGGTGTTTCGAAAATGAACATGCAGATGATTCCCAGCACGCCGGAAACCAGGAACTGCACGCAGGAAATCTTCACGCCGTCCGCCTTCGGTGAAAAATGGTCGATGACCAGGATATGTACGGCGAAAGCAACAGCACAGAGCAGTACCAGCATATCGCCGAACTGCAGGCTGAAGGAAGCGTCTGTCATGCAGAGCAGATACAGTCCCACTGCACCCAGTGCCACACAGACCCACATGATCGGTCTGACTTTTTTTCGGAGCAGCAGGCTGAGAATCGGCACGAATACCACATACAAAGTTGTGATGAATCCGGCCTTTCCGGCAGTGGTATAGCTGACACCGAACTGCTGCAGGCTGGAAGCAACGAACAGTGCGAGACCGCAGCAGATGCCGCCGATGATTGCAATTTTATCTTTTTCGAAATCAAATACTTTCTCTTCCGTGCCGTTCTGTCTGTTGTTTTTCTTCGTGAAGAAGAGGATCACAGGAATCAGAACCAGTCCGCCGATAAATGTACGGATGCCGTTGTAGGTGAATGGCTCAATGTAGTCCATTCCGCTCTTCTGTGCGACGAAAGCAGAACCCCAAATGAAAGCGGTCAGCAGCAGAAGAATGTTACTCTTCATTTTTTTACTCATTACTCTCTTCCTTTTCTTACAATATACTAAGCCACATCAGTATTCTATCAAAATTTCCATATAAGTGCAACATGCCCTTCCCTTTTGGAAGGGGGTTTTTTTTTCTTTCCGGCTGTGTTAAAATAAAAAACATGAGCGAATACTATGAAAGTGAGGAACGGAATCATTATGGAACGACGTCTGGAAGAAATCTTAAGCAGTATCGACGAACTGGGACAGCTGAGCAGCCAGGCCATGGAAGAAGCCTCTGCCCGTCAGGAAGTCCTGGCCAAGCCCACAGGTGCTCTGGGAGAGCTGGAGGAAATCTCCATCCGCCTTGCCGGCATCACAGGACAGGTAAAAAACGATGTGACGAAACAGGCTATCGTCATCTTTTCTGCCGATAACGGTGTGGTGGAAGAGGGTGTTGCCTCTGCACCGCAGTCCGTCACTCTGTCACAGACCATCAATTTCACACGACGCCTGACCGGCGTGGGTTCCATGGCCAAATATTTCGGCATTGATCTGCTGGTGGTGGACGTAGGCGTGAAAATGGAGATTCCGGAAGAACTATATCACGATGAAATGACAGAACATCAGTGCAGCGATAACGGCTGCCTGCAGGGGATTACCCGCAGGATCGTAAACCGCCGGATTGCCAACGGTACGAAAAATCTGGCCAAGGGTCCTGCCATGACCAGAGAAGAAGCACTGACTGCACTTTATACCGGTATGGAAGCAGTGGAAGCTCTGAAGCGCTGCGGTTACCAGGTCTTCGGTGTGGGCGAAATGGGCATTGGAAACACCACCACCTCTGCCTGCGTCCTGGCAGCTCTGACAGACCGGACCGGCGAAGACGTGGTCGGCCGGGGCGGCGGTCTCAATGATGAAGGCTTCGCGAAGAAGATCCGTATCGTGGATGAGGCCATTTCCCGCTGCAAAGGAAAGGATGTCATCGATATTCTGGCTGAGGCAGGCGGTTTCGATATCTGTGCCATGGTCGGTGCCTTCCTGGGTGCTGCTTATTATAAGATGCCGGTAGTCATCGACGGCTATATTTCTGCCGTGGCAGCCCTGGCGGCTTCCCGCCTGGCCCCGCAGGTGACCGGCTTCATGTTCGGTTCCCACGTGTCGAAGGAAAAGGGTTATCTCATTGCCATGGACGCACTGGGTGTCAAGCCGTACTTCAATCTGGGTATGCGTCTGGGCGAGGGCAGCGGCTGTCCGATCAGCTTCAAGATCATGGAAACAGCCTGCGCTGCCATGAACGGCATGGCAACCTTCGCAGAAGGCGCTATCGATGCAGACTATCTGCAGGAAGCCAAGAAAGGAAACTTCTTCTGATGAATATCTTTATCAGCGGAGGATGTAAGAACGGAAAATCCATGCATGCCCAGGAGCTTGCCCGGGATATGGCCCGTGAAAAGAACGTGCCGCTCTACTATCTGGCTACCATGATTCCCGTGGATGAAGAAGACCGTGCCCGGATCCGCCGTCATTTGTCCGAACGGGAAGGCTGGGGATTCGACACGGTGGAACAGGGCCGAAACATCTGCGGCTGCCTGGCGCCGCAGGCACGCACCGTATCCGGCATGCCGGTGAACCCGGGCGGCGTGTTTCTGCTGGACAGCGTCACCGCACTTCTGTCCAACGAGATGTTCCCGCTGGATGGTCCCATGGATCTTATGGCAGCAGAGCGGCTGGCCGGTGAGCTGACGGAATTCGCCGGGCAGACGGGAAATACGGTCTTCGTGTCGGATTATCTGTATGCGGACGGCTGCCGGTTTGACGAGACCACGGAAGCCTACCGCAGAGGCCTGGCCCTGCTGGACCGGACGCTGGCCGGTCTCTGTGACCAGGTCATCGAAGTGTCCTACGGTATGAAATATTACTATAAATAGAAATATAAGTAGAAATGCAGGAGCCGGCCGCAGCCGGCTTCCGCAGGAGTGTTTACCATTATGAAACTGATTACCGGATTTTTTATGGCGTGGGGAAACTTCCTCACCCTTCCCTGCCCGCTGAAGCGGTGGGACAACGATCTGAAAAACTATATGCTGGGCTTTCTCCCCTCGGTGGGTCTGATCATCGGCCTGATCTGGGCCGGCGTCAGCCTGCTTCTGGCCGTGCTGCCGATTCCCTTCCTGGTCACGGCCTTCCTGCTGACCATGGTGCCTTTCGTCCTTTCCGGGTTTCTTCACCTGGACGGTTTCATGGACTGCTGCGATGCGATTCTCTCCCGCCGTCCGCTGGAGGATCGGCAGCGGATTCTGAAGGACTCCCACACCGGCGCTTTCGCCGTAATCAGCGTGGTGTTCCTGCTGATGGGCTTCCACGCCTTCTTCTCCAGTGCACTGAGCATCAGCATCGATTTCGTGGATCTCTGTCTGATCCCTGCCGTGAGCCGATCTGCTTCCGGCCTCAATGTGCTGCTGCGCCGGCCTATGGGTACCAGCCAGTATGCCAAAGGAGAAGGCGCTTCGGACAGCAAACAAAAAAAGAACGCAGCCTGCATCATTCTGATTCAGCTGATCCTCTACTGTGCCGCTGGCCTGCTCCTGGCATCACAACCGCTATACACTCTGGCCGTCATCGCAGCCACATTTCTGGGAAGCCTCATTGCAGTCTTCTGCGGCTGCCGTCAGCTGGGCGGCATGAACGGGGACATCGCCGGATTCGGTATCGTATGGGGCGAGCTGCTGGGCGTGCTGGCCCTGGCCGTGATATAAAAGAAGGAGTGCTGTTATGATTCTGATTTTTGGCGGCGCATATCAGGGGAAACTGGATTATGCGCTGGAGACGTTTGCTGTTGCGCCAGAAGATGTATTCCGCTGCACCCGTAACGGTGCACTGTCCCTGGAAAAAACCGTAATCTGCGGGCTGGAGGATTTTGTTTATTCCTGCACCGTGGACGGCAAAGAAGCCCGGGACGTACTCGCTTCCATGGATCCTCAGCTCCGGGATAAAATCCTCATCGCCGACGATATCTCCCAGGGCCTGGTTCCCATGGATGCCACGGATCGCGCCTTCCGGGAAATGATGGGCCGGACGCTGATCTGGCTGGCACGGGAGGCGGACTCTGTTTACCGTGTTTTCTGCGGGCTTGGTCAGCAGCTGAAATAGGCGCGGGACGAGAAGAACAAGGAAAGGAAAATGCTGCATGAGCATGACATTAAACAAAGATCGAAAATCCTATATTCATTTCATCCGCCACGGTCTGACGGAAGGAAACCTCCGCAGATGGTATTACGGATCCACGGATCTGCCGCTGGCGCCAGAGGGCATTAAAGAACTGGAAACCCTTCGGGATGCCGGCGTATATCCGCCGCTGGGAGATGCTGACTGCTACACCTCCGGCATGCTTCGGACGGAGCAGACCTTTCAGACCATCTACGGCGATGTGCCCCATAAGGCACTGCCTCTCATGAAGGAAATGAACTTCGGTACGTGTGAATGCAAGACCTTCGACGAACTAAAGACCATGGATTTTTTTGATAACTGGATCAACGATAAAACAGGGACCATTGCCTATCCTTCCGGCGACTCCATTGAAAGCTTCGGAGCGCGGATTCGGCAGGGACTGGCAGAATTCCGGGGACTTCACCAGATGAAAGAACTGTCCCACCGCCACAGCGGCGAAGACGCAGTTTCCATCCTGGTCTGCCACGGCGGTGTGATTGCTGCTTCCATGGAAACCATGTTCCCCGGCATGCGTGATAGCTTCTGGGAATGGATTCCGGATCCCGGCCACGGCTATACCGTTTACTTCGAAGAAAGCGAACCGGTAAGGTACGAAACGTTTTAGGAGGGCTTTATGCAGGAGGCGATGATGAACACAGACCCCAGACGAAGCATTCCAATGGATCGGTTCCTGTCAGACCTGGAACCTTTCATAAATCTCGATACACCCACCGCGGATCTGGCTGCCTGCCGGAATGCAGCGGTGTTTCTTGCTGCCCGGCTGGAAAATGCCGGGCTTTCTGTTACCCGGCATTCCTGCGGTGCCGACGGGCGTCCCCTGCTGACTGCAGTGAGCCCTTCGGCGGGCTACTCTAAAACCCAGTCGAAAAATTCCGAAGGTTCCGCTGAAAAGCCGTATGATTTTTTATTGGTGGGCCATTTCGATACGGTCTTTCCCGCAGGAACCGCAGCACAGCGCCCTTTCCGTCTGGACGCCGCGGAAGGGCGGGTGTATGGTCCGGGAACCGTAGACATGAAAGCCGGCGTCTTGCTGATGATTTACCTGGCGGAATACCTGACCGCTGTTCATCCGGATATCCGTCTCTGCCTGCTTTTGGACTGCGACGAAGAAACCGGCTCTGCCGACTCTGCCCCGTTCCTTACGGAATATGGTGAAAAATCCCGGTGTGCCTTTATCTTCGAAGGAGCCCGGAAAGCCGGCCAGTTCGTCAGTCAGCGAAAAGGCTGCCGCAAATATGAAATCGAAATCTCCGGTGTGGCCTCCCATGCGGGAACCGCACCGCGCCAGGGTGCCAGCGCCATCGTGGAAATGGCACGCTGGATCACTGCACTGGATAAGCTGAAACGCTACGACAAGGGAACTTCTGTCAACATCGGCCTGGTCCAGGGCGGCACTGCCCTCAACGTGGTGCCGGACCGGTGCACGGCGAAGATGGAAGTTCGCTACACCGACGAAAAAGAAATCCTCCGGATTGAGCGTTCCATCACCCGCCTGTCACGGAAGCCATCTGTCGAAAACACCCAGGCCCATGTCACCTGCCTCTCCGATATGCTGCCCTTGCGGCTTTCCCCGGAAACCAGGGTGCTGATGGATCAGATGGCGGCCTACGGTGTGGAACACCAAAATGAAATCGAAGCCGGCCTTTTCGATCCCATCGACTTCGTCAGCGCCGGCGGGTTATCCGACGCCAACCGGCTGGCGGCCTGCGGTATTCCGGTCATGGACGGCTGCGGTCCCGGCGGCGGCTTCCCCCACAGTGAAAAGGAATTCCTCTCCCTGGATTCCCTGCAGAAGCGCTACCGGCTCCTGACCGG
>JBJESY010000313.1:0-4269 GCA_051883035.1 Anaerovoracaceae bacterium
TCAATGCAGGGGACCGGATCGGCATCGTCGGCAAGAACGGCGCGGGCAAATCCACCCTGCTGAACATGCTGACCGGCGAAATGCGCAGCGATGACGGCGAATTCTTCGTTTCCCAGAACACCCGCATTGGGTATCTGAAGCAGAGGGAAAATTTCCGTTCCGACCGTACTGTGATCGAAGAGGTGACGGAAATTTTCCGACCTCTTTTAGATATGGAAAAAGAGATGGAGACCGTGGCCGCCCGGCTGGAAGAAGTGACCGTGGCCGCCGCCGGCGTTTCCGGGGACAGCACTTCCGGTGCCGGAAACGCAAGCCGGGTCGGCGAAGGCCGGCCCGCCGGTCCCGCCGGGACCGGGGCGGCAGGCGCGTCAGGGCCGGAGGCCCTGACGGGGGACCGGGCGGCGGCGCTGGCCGCGGAGCGGGATGCGCTGATTCATCGGCAGGCGGATCTCCACGAAGAATATTACCGCCGGGGCGGCGATACATTTCGCAGCGAAATCCGGGGCATACTAAACTCCATGGCCTTCGGACCGGAGTTTTACGATAAATCCATCTCCTCCTTATCGGGAGGAGAGCGGACCAGGCTGGCCCTGGCCGCTCTGCTGCTGGAAAAGCCGGACCTGCTGATGCTGGACGAGCCCACCAACCATCTGGACATCGGTACCCTGAAATGGCTGGAACAGTACCTGTCCGGCTACAAAGGCACCATCGTGGTGGTTTCCCACGACCGGTATTTCCTCAATCAGATTGTGAACCGGATTTTCGAAGTGGAACACCACCACCTGAGCTGCTACGACGGCAACTATGATGCCTTTGCCGAGCAGAAGCGGATCCGCCGGGAAACGGAGCTGCGGGCCTACAACAACCAGCAGCGGGAAATCGCCCGGCAGGAAGACATGATCCGCCGGTTCAAAGAGCGGGGCACCGAAAAGCTGGCCAAACGGGCTCAGTCCCGGGAAAAACGGCTGGATGCCCTGGAACGGCTGGAACGGCCCGAGTCGGAAACCGGCCGCATGAAAATTCATTTCAAACAAAACTTTCAGTCCGGAAATGATGTGCTGCAGGCCGAGGGCCTGGCGAAACACTTCGGCTACGGATCCGAGCGGAAAGATCTGTTCGCGGGCGTGGATTTTGATATCAAACGGGGAGAAAAAGTCTGCATCGTGGGACCCAACGGGGTGGGAAAAACCACGCTCCTGCGGATTTTGCTGGGAGAAATCGCCCCCAGCGACGGGTACCTAAAAGCCGGCCATAACGTGGCATTTGGCTACTACGACCAGGGGCAGCTTTTACTCAATGACCGAAACACGGTTCTGGAGGAGTTGAAAGAGTCCTACCGGCTGTATACGGACACGGAAATGCGCTCGATCCTGGGACGTTTTCTGTTCCGCGGCGAAGACGTGTTCCTCCAGGTGGGGAGCCTGTCCGGCGGCGAAAAGGCGCGGCTTTCTCTGCTGAAGCTGATGCTCAGCGGGGCCAACACCCTGATCCTGGACGAGCCGACCAACCATCTGGACATCGAAAGCAAGGAAGTCTTCGAGGATGCTTTGCTGGAGTTTCCGGGGACGGCCATCGTGGTATCCCACGACCGATACTTCCTGCAGAAAATTCCGACCCGCATTCTGGAGCTGGAGCCGGACGGGCTGCGGGAGTACCTGGGCAAATACGATTACTACCTGGAAAAGAAGGCGCAGCTGGGCTCCGGCAAACAGTATCTGGAGCAGCTTTCCGGACGCAGGGATTCTTCGCAAAATCCATCCGGCGGGCTTTCTTCCGGAACGTCTTCGGGTGTGCAGGCTGCGGCGGTGTCCGGTGTGTCCGGTGTGTCCGGTGTGCAGAATCTGCAGAACAACCAGAACGTCCAGCTGGATGCGGCGCAGCAGCGGCAGCTGAACAAAATCCGTGAGGCCGAGGAGCGGCGCAGAAAACGGAAGATTGAAGAATTGGAGCTGCAGATTGCTTCTCTGGAAGAAGAGATCGCCGGGCTGGAGGAAGAAATGGCCCGGCCGGAAAATGCCTCGGATTACCAGCTGCTGGCAAAGCTTGGCGAGGAAACGGCTTCGAAGAAAATTGCGCTGGATGAGGTTTACTGCGAGTGGGCAGAGCTGGAAAGCTAAATCTTTCACAAAATGTTCATACGGAATGTGAAAAAAGTTCTTGCAATACTCTGCGATACTCTTTATAATAAACCATAGTTTGAATCGCAAACGAAGATTGGAGGCATATGATTATGACATTTGATACGATTAAAGATATCATTATAGACCAGCTGCAGGTAGACGAAGCGGATGTAAATATGGACACTAACCTGATGAAGGACCTGTCCGCAGATTCTCTGGATGCAGTGGAAATCATCATGGCAATCGAAGATACCTTTGGCATCGAGATTCCGGATGAAGACGCGGAAAAGTTCCAGACCGTAGAAGACCTGGTGAAATACGTAGAAGAAAACAAATAAGCTTTACAGCAAGTCAGAGAACCCGCAGTCAAAGCGGGTTTTCCATTAGAATCGATTCTCATGAAGAGGATCATCAGGAAGGGATAAGAAATGGGTAAGGAAAAGCAGATTTCGAAGGCAGTCATCAAGCGCCTGCCGCGGTACAGAAGATATCTGCGTGAATTGCAGAAGAAAGGTGTGGAGAAGATCTCCTCAAAGGATCTGTCGAATCTGATCGGATACACCGCATCCCAGATCCGGCAGGATCTGAACAATTTTGGGGGTTTTGGCCAGCAGGGATACGGTTACAGCGTGGACTACCTGTACGAAGAGATCGGAAACATCCTGGGGCTGAACCGGAAATACAAGATGGTTATCGTCGGCTACGGCCGAATCGGTCAGGCCATGGCCAGCTACATTTCCAAGAATGAACTGAATTTCCATATTTCCGGCATTTTTGACGTGCGCCAGAGCATCCAGGATGTGGAATTCCAGGATGCGGTGGTGATGACCTGCGGGTCCCTGGCCGGATTCGTGGAAAAGGAACACATCGATATTGCTGTGATCTGCGTGCCGCCGGAGAAGGCCCAGCTGGTGGCCGACACCGTGGTGGCGGCCGGGGTGAAGGGCATCTGGAATTTTACCGCAGTGGATCTGGAACTTCCTGAAAACGTGGCAGTGGAAAACGTGCACATGAGCGACAGCCTCCACGCCCTGGCTTACTATATGCAGGACGCAGAGTAGTAGCCTTCACCCGCTGGGTGCGGCTGTAAATGGAATAAAATAGTTGAAATGGGACGCCCAGCACTTCTAAAATGGAATAAAATAGAAGCTTTGGGCGTCTTTTTGTGCCTGCGGCCCAGCGGGTGCACGTTCTAATGGGCTGCAGTCAGTGCCCGTTGCGATTAGTCTACGGTATGTCTGCGGTTAGTCTAATCTAATGCATCAATATTTGCGTTTTTTTGGCGAAATGCACGTAAAAGCCTCTTGGGAAATGGAATAAAATTCAAAATATGTGAAATATTCAATAGGATTTCGTGGGATTAGAAAGGATCAGGCGATTATTTTACGTGTTTTTGGAGGAAAAAATGGCTTTCATTGTTGCATTAGGATAGACTAACCACGCGAAAAGAGGTAAATGCATCCAAAAGGCAGCCGTCCGCCGTCATCTCGCACCAGCGACCTCTCCCGGTGACTGTCCGGCGACCTCGCAGCCGCCCTTCGCAAAAACGCAAATACCCGGTTCGTGAGAACCGGGTATTGTTATAGGTAATTATTTATGTAATTAACCTTCTACCGGAGCGTCTACCGGGCAAGCATCTGCGCAAGCGCCGCAATCGATGCACTTATCAGCGTCGATTACATAGATGTCGCCTTCGGAAATTGCTTCAACTGGGCATTCGGATGCGCAAGCGCCGCAAGCGATGCAAGCATCAGTAATTTTGTAAGCCATTTTTAAATCCTCCCTAAATTAAAGATATATCTTTTCGGATGCATCCATTATAGCAGAATGCGTCGAAATAGTAAAGTGGAAGTTCTGTAAAATTTCGTTTATTCCGGCGGCAGTTTGTGGTAAACTGATAGAAAGGCGATGCCGGCGCGACTGCAGGCGAGTAGACGACGGCGGATGCAGCATGTTTGATGAAGCCGGCCGGCAGCAGGAAGGAACAGGTCGGCGGATGCAGGCCGGCAGCCGGAAGGAACAGGTCGGCGGATGCAGGCGGGCAGCCGGAAGAAACAGAAGAAACAGAAGGAAAAGGCAGATATGAAGATTTATACCCTGGTGGGAAAAAGCGGAACGGGCAAAAGCTTCCATGCCATGGAGCTTTGCA
>JBJESY010000313.1:4369-9270 GCA_051883035.1 Anaerovoracaceae bacterium
ACCCTGGTGGGAAAAAGCGGAACGGGCAAAAGCTTCCATGCCATGGAGCTTTGCAGGAAGAAGCAGATCGAGTCCATCATCGACGACGGACTTTTCATATATCAAAATACGGTGGTGGCAGGCGTGTCCGCCAAGCGAGACGCGACGAAAATCGGCGCGGTGAAGACGGCGCTGTTTCAGAAGGACGAGATCCGGGACGAGGTGGCCCAGGCCATCGCAGAAAAGAACCCGAAGTCTATCCTGATTCTAGGAACCAGCGTGGGCATGACCGATAAAATCATTCTGCGGCTGGGGCTGCTGCCGGACACCGAGGCCCTGAAGCAGGTGGAACGAATCTTCATCGAAGACATCACCACTGAGGAAGAACGAGCCACCGCCCGCCAGCAGCGGGACAAAATGGGCAAGCACGTCATCCCCGCACCGGCTTTGCAGCTGAAGCGGAATTTTGCCGGGTACTTCATGGACCCGCTGCGGATTTTTCGGGGAAAGGATTCCGGCGCCGCGGCAGAACGGACCGTGGTAAGGCCCACCTACAGCTATATGGGTGAGTATTTTGTGGATGAGCGGGTGCTGGAAGACATCGTCACCTGCGTGGCATGGCAGATGCCCGGCGTCAGCAGCGTGATCCGCGTGGTGCAGGATCCGCGGCCCGAAACCTTCAAGCTGTCGGTGGCCGTGAAAGTGAAGCGCGGCTTTTCCGTCTGGGACATTGCCCGCCAGCTGCAGGACGAAATCAACGACAAAGTGGAGCAGATGACCGCCTTCAACGTGACGGAAGTCAACGTGGAAGTGCGGGCGCTGGAGGAGTAATACATGATGCGATTTGAGACGACGGTCCGGGACTTCTGCCCGGACCAGATTTTTGACTGCGGCCAGTGCTTCCGGTGGAGCCGGGAGCCGGACGGCAGCTGGAGCGGGATCGCCGGGGGACGGGTGGCCAACGTGAAGCTGATTGCCGATACTTCGCAAAATCCATGCGGCGGGCAAAATCCGCACGCCGGGGGAAGTATGTGCGGCGGAGAAAATCCGCACGCCGGGACGCTGGTGGTGTCGCAGGAGGCCGGGCCGGCGGGGGAGACCGAGGAGAGCATGGAAGCCTTCTGGAGGGAATATCTGGACCTTGACCGGGATTATGGGGAAATAAAAACCGCCCTCCGCCAGGCGGACCCGGTCATGGACCGGGTCATCGCCGCCGGGGAGGGCATCCGCATCCTGAAACAGGATCTCTGGGAAACCATGGTTTCCTTCATTATATCTCAAAACAATAACATACCGCGGATACGGGGCTGCATCGAAGCTCTGGCGAAAAACTACGGCCAGCCGGCAGAAGCATGGGACGGGAAGCCGGCAGCTGGCCAGGACGGCAGGATGCGCTGCAGCCTGCCGGGCCCGGACATTCTGGCGGCCCTGACGCGGGACGACATGGACCGGTGCGGCATGGGGTACCGGGGGCCGTATCTCATCGATACGGCCTGCCAGGTCCTGGAGGCAGGCGGCATGGACGCCGTGAGAAAGGACCTGGAAACGGCGAAAGCGCAGGGGCCGGAGCAGCTGGCGGAGGCCCTGCGGCGCTTTGCCGGCGTGGGACCGAAGGTCGCAGCCTGCATTGCACTCTTTGGGATGCAGGAACTGTCCGCATTTCCGGTAGACGTATGGATGCGGCGGATTTTGTCGGATCTGTATGGCATGGACGAAAAAAACGTCAGGGAGATGGAAAGAAGAGGGCGTGAGGATTTTGCGCCGTGGGGCGGGGTGGCACAGCAGTACCTGTTTTTTTACGCACGGCAAAACCTGTAAGCATCTTCACAAACTCTCCACAAAAAAGAATAATTTTGGCTATTGACTTTCTTCCGCCGGTGGGTATAATAAATAGTGTTAGCACTCAACGAGAACGAGTGCCAACATCACAGAACTGTTAAAACATATTCTGGAGAATATCCACATAAACTATCTAAATGGAGGTAAAAAAATGATTGGAATCAAACCTTTAGGCGACAGAGTCGTAATTAAGAGAGTAGAAGCAGAAGAAAAGACACAGGGCGGCCTGATCCTCACCAGCTCTGCCAAGGAAAAACCGCAGATGGCAGAAGTTGTGGCAGTTGGCCCGGGAACCAAGGATGAACCGATGGAACTGAAGGTCGGCGACAAGGTGATCTTCTCCAAATACGGCGGAACCGAAATCAAGTATGAAGGTGAAGAATACACCATCATGCATCAGAATGAAATTTTAGCGACGATTGAATAATACAAGGGGGAACAGAAAATGGCAAAAGAAATTTTTTACGGCGAGGACGCCAGAAGAAAATTACAGGCAGGGGTTGACCAGCTTGCAAATACAGTAAAAATTACATTAGGACCTAAGGGCCGCAACGTGCTCATCAGCAAGTCCTTCGGATCTCCGCTGATCACCAATGACGGCGTGACCATCGCAAGAGAAATCGAACTGGCAGACGGCGTGGAAAACATGGGCGCACAGGTTGTAAAGGAAGTTGCTTCCAAGACCAACGATGTAGCCGGTGACGGTACCACCACCGCAACCCTGCTGGCACAGATCATCATCAAAGAAGGTTTCAAGAATGTCGCTGCAGGTGCAAACCCGATGGAACTGAAGAAAGGTATCCAGGGTGCTGTAGAAGTGGCTGTTGACGAAATCGGCAAAATCTCCAAGCCGGTGGAATCCAAGGAAGCCATCGCACAGGTTGCTGCTGTTTCCGCTGCAGATCCTGCCATCGGTGATCTGATTGCAGAAGCCATGGAAAAGGTCGGCAAGGACGGCGTCATCACGGTAGAAGAATCCAAGAGCATGGGCACCAGCCTGGACGTGGTAGAAGGTATGCAGTTTGACAGAGGCTACCTGTCCGCTTACATGGTATCCGACACCGAAAAGATGGTTGCCAATGTAGAAAATCCGCTGATCCTGATCACCGACAAGAAGATCTCCAACATTCAGGAACTGATTCCGCTGCTGGAACAGGTGATGAAGGCTGGCAGAAAGCTGATGATCATCGCAGAAGATGTGGAAGGCGAAGCTCTGGCTACTCTGGTACTGAACAAGCTGAGAGGTGTTGTTGATGTAGTAGCTGTAAAGGCTCCTGGCTATGGCGAAAGAAGAAAGGCTATGCTGGAAGACATCGCAATCCTGACCGGCGGTACCGTGATCTCCTCCGAACTGGGTTATGAACTGAAGGAAACTACCCTGGATATGCTGGGAAGCGCAGCAAGCATCAAGGTTGACAAGGAAAACACTGTCATCGTAGGCGGCGCAGGAGACAAGGCTGATGTAGAAGCAAGAGTTGCAAACCTGAAGGCCCAGGTAGAAGAAGCAACTTCTGATTTCGATAAAGAAAAGTTACAGGAAAGACTGGCTAAGCTGTCCGGCGGCGTTGCTGTCATCAAGGTTGGTGCAGCTACCGAAACCGAACTGAAGGAAAAGAAGCTGAGAATCGAAGATGCTCTGAACGCAACCAAGGCTGCTGTAGAAGAAGGTATCGTTTCCGGCGGCGGCGTTGCTCTGGTAAACACCATTCCGGCTGTTGCAGCGTATGTGGAAACTTTGTCCGGCGACGTAAAGACCGGTGCAGCTATCATTCGCCGTGCTCTGGAAGAACCGGTTCGTCAGATTGCAGAAAACGCCGGTCTGGAAGGAAGCGTTGTGGTTGCTGAAGTAAAGAAGAGCGCAGTTGGCGTAGGCTTCAATGCTGCAACCGAAGAATATGTAAATATGATCGAAGCTGGTATCGTAGACCCTGCTAAGGTTACCCGTTCTGCTCTGCAGAATGCAGCATCCGCATCCGCAATGCTGCTGACCACCGAAGCAGGCATCGTAGATATCAAGGAACCTGCCCCTGCAATGCCAGATATGGCCGGACAGGGAATGGGCGGAATGGGCGGAATGATGTAATCATCCCCTGATCGGCAGGCCCCCTGCCCGGAAGGGCAGCAGCCCCCCTGCGGGATAGCCGCGGCGGGGCACTGGCGGAACCCAGGCCCTTTGGGTCGGGCCCGCGCTCCGTTGAGCGGGAGGGACACTTGCCTTTACGGTCGCACCCGCGCTCCGTTGATCGGGAGGAACATTGGCCTTTTCGGTCGACCCCGCGCTCCCTCAGGCGCGCTTCGCTTATATAAAATGTAGAATGTATAATGTTTCAAAGGGAAGACCCGGCGCTTGCGCGCCGGGTCTTTTTGTGGTTGCGGGCCCGGCGTGGCGGGGTCGCAGCAGGAGCGGGGGCGAAGGGTGCTGCGGACGAGAGCATAGACAACGAGCGCGGGCGATGGCGTGAACCGGAACAGCCGCGGATTCGCACCTGCGACCTGGGCCGAGGGGGCTTCTCCATGTGAAGCCAGAGGCTGAACGGCGGGTTATTGAGCGGCACCCACGCCACCGCACGGTTAGCAATAACAAACCCCCTCAAAATTCTTATTTTTTCGGGGAAAGAAGGGGGTGCGGCGGGGAAAACTGAGGAGAATCTGTGAAAAACAGAGAAAAAACCGTAAAAATCAGTCAAAATTGTAACATATAATGGAAATAATACAATATAATTACAAAGACACCCCCTTCTTTGCGGTTTTTTCGTGCCGTTTTGAGGGGGTTAGTCAATTCAAACTCGGGCCCGCAAGCGGTTAGCCTCACCGAACTCGGGCCCGGCGCGGGTCAGGCAATGTAATCCGGGCTCGGAGGTGGGTGAGTCAATGCAAACCCAGCTCCCCGAAGGGCATGACAGATGCGAAAGCTGCCCCTGGTCGCTGGTTGTTCCAGGCGGGGTCACCGTACTGTGGGAAACCCCGCCGGCTTTCGGGCGAGAGCCGACCCCTCCCCCAGTCGGCGGCCCGAAAGTAGGAACCGGCTGGGTTATCCACAGCCAGCCCTGCCAGCTGCGGGGAGATGAAAAACGATGCAGCGG
>JBJESY010000314.1:0-1820 GCA_051883035.1 Anaerovoracaceae bacterium
GAGGACAGATTCGCAGCCCTGTGCTGCAGTTGGTCTTCAGAAGGTATGGGCTCCAGACCACAGATCATGTCTGTAGCCTCACGGAGATGGCTGACGGGTATAAGACGGATCCGGCATGCTTCCGCTGCCAGAAATGCCTCCCGGAAATTTTCTGCCGGCAGGAAGATCTGCTGCAGCGGCGGCATTTCCCGGCTTTCTGCCAGCGCTTTCACCATGGGCAGAACCCCCTTCACCGGGGACAGACTTCCGTCCAGACGAAGTTCCCCCAGAAAACCGCTGGTTTCCAAAGTCGCTGCAGTATGACGTCCGGTGAGAATCCCTGCTGAACGCAGGATTCCCATGGCCATGGCCAGATCATAATGACTGCCGCGCTTATGCAGATACGCCGGAACCAGGTTGACGACGATGCGGCTGACGGGATAGTCAAATCCGCTGTTTCGTATTGCACTTTTCACCCGCTGGCCAGCCTCTTTGATGGAGGCATCACCCAGACCCACTACATAAAAGCCCGGAAGTCCCCTTGTAATGTCGGTTTCCACTGTGACAGTCGTTCCTTCAATACCATGGAAGGAGGCGGTGCGTATCTTTGCTAACATGTACCCACCTCCTGAAAAGCCAGTCCGGTCAGGTGGTTCACGTTGATTTCCATCACCTGAAATTCCATACTGCGGAAAAACCGTTCTGACTCCGACAGATAGCATACCGCCGTATGCCGGATTTTTTTCTGCTTCTCGGCCGTGACTGCCTCTGCAGGAGCGCCGAAACGACTGTTCTGTCTGGTTTTCACTTCTACGAAGGTCAGAATCCCCTCTCTGCAGGCAATCAGATCAATTTCACCGTACCGGCAGCGATAATTCCGTGCGAGAATCTCATACCCTTCAGATGCAAGCAGGCCTGCTGCCAGCTCTTCTCCCAGTTTTCCCAGCGTTTGACGGCTGACACTGTTTTCGCGATTTGTCTCATGATTTGTTTTCATTTTTCTCTCCCTCCTGTGCTCCGATCATCCGCACAGCCGGGGCGAGCTATCCACTTCATACCTAAACTTACAGGTTTTAACAAGATTTGTCAATAGAAAAGAGAAAAAAAGAGCACAGTGATATGCCTTCTGTCATACGCTGCGCTCTGCTTTCCTTTCCGTATTCATTTTCCCCGCATCCGGCGGACCAGACGGCGTGCAAGTTTCCGCAGCCGGTACAAAACCCGGTTCCTTACCCGGAATGCCGCAAGCTGCCATGCCGGCCGCTCCACCCCCAGGGCAAACCGTTCCACTGCCAGAGCCACACCTTCGTCTTCATTGGAAGGTGCTACAAAATCCGCCATAGCACGCACTTCCGTCTCCCCGTTTCCCATGGCGACGCCAAGACCGACCTCTGCCAGCATAGCCATATCGTTGGGACTGTCTCCGCAGGCCATGGCTGATGAGAGGTCCGTATGCAGAATCCCACACAGTGCTGCCAGTCCCGAGGCCTTGCTGGTGGTAGCTCCGCCGATCTCCAGATTATGCGGCACCGATGAGGTCACCGTAATAGCAGGAATCTGCTCCAGAATCTCCTTCATTGCCGCCTTATCTTCGAACTGTTCAAAGTGAATATTGATATTCTCAATGGCTGAAATATGTTCTTCCAGGAAATCGTAAATCTGATCCACAGGCTGCCGGGTCCGCAGTATATAGCTGCGGCTCATGTACGTCGACCCGTGATCCCGGATGTCTTCGAAAACGGGACGGCCGATATACGCCTTTCCTCCCGTAAAGACCTCCACCGGAAAACAGCTGTTTTCCCGTAGCAGCTTCACTACCTGTTTCAGCGGCTCAGGATCAA
>JBJESY010000315.1:0-9229 GCA_051883035.1 Anaerovoracaceae bacterium
ATCCGGCTTCTCTGTTTCTTGGAGGATTTATCATTCATTTCTTACACACTGTTTGAATTTCAGTATATAACCTTCATTTTTTTCCGTCAATGAAGAATGTCTCTTTTTACTTTTGTTACGGTTCACCTTTCCGTTCACGAAATAGCCAAGGACGAAGCAAGACACGGCGCTGCATTCGAAGGCCTGCTGAAGAGATCCTTCGGTTAGTCTTCGGTTAGTCTAATCTAATGCAACAATATTTCTGTTTTTTTGGCGAAATGCACGTAAAAGCTTATCAGGAAATAGAATAAATTGGGAAATATGTAAAATAATAAATAGTATTCCGCGGGATTTTAAAGGATCAGGCGATAATTTTACGTGTTTTTGAAGATAAAATAGCTTTCATTGGCGAGTTAGAATAGTCAAACCCCCTAAATCAGACCGTAAAAATCGCAATAGAAGGGGGGACACCCTTTGCAAATTAGCGTAAATATCATAGAAATAGACTAATAACTAGAAGATATGGATGAAAATGCGAATAAAATGGTGGATAATTCGCACTCTCGGGCAGCGCAACCCCCTTCTTTCTTGCTTTTTTGAGCCGAAAAAAGGGGGTTGCATGTGTCTAACCATCTTCACTTCAGCCGTTTCCGACAAAACTCCGGCGGGCCGCACTGCACTACTCCTGTTGGATGTGGAATACGATCTCGTTGCGGGCGGCGTCGTCGGCCGGATCGAAATAAATGGTATAGGCCATGTACGATGCCCGCAGCTCAGCACGGTTTTTCTTTCCGTCTGCATCTTTTTTCTCCAGGAAAGCCTGAAGATCCGGCGTGCTCCCCGGTCCTACTTCTGCATGAATCAGATCTTTCGCATAGTCTTCTTTACGCACTTTCACGCAGGAGGACACGTCCATCAGGCAGCGGTTTTCTCCGGTTCCGCCTGTGGTACCGGTAATGCCGCTTCGCCAGCCTCGTGCGGAAATCTCTTCCTCATCATAGATTGGATTGCCGTCCTCATCCAGAAGCGCATACCACTCCCACTTCTCTGCGATATAGGCAAGAGACTTTCCGTTTCCGTCGGTAATGTCCTCGATCCGGCAATCCTGTGAAACTGCCACATTGAGAGAGATCATCCTGCCCTGGCCCTCATCGCTGATCTGCGCGCAGGCCTCCGGATAGAAGCCCTCGTAACGGTCGCCGGATTTTTTAAACTCCAGCGGCAGGGTTTCCGGCGTAAATCCGGCGGCTTTCTCCAGAAGATTTGCCTGGCTGTCAATGGTCAAAACACCCTCGCCCCATTGTTTTGCGCCCAGCACCACGATGTTCATTCCCATCTGGAGCCGCACCCCGGCAAACCCCTCCGGCACCGATGTCCCTTCCGCCTCCGATGCTTTCTCCGCCGTCAGGGTGAATTTCGCCGCAATCTCCTGGTGGCCGCCATACTCCTTCAGATTCACCTTCGTCACCTGCATTTCAGAATCCTCGACCACCACGGTTCCCGCCGAAACATAAGTAAAAATCGAGCCGGCGGATTTTGCGAAGACACCGCCCCTTGCACCGTCTACATCGAAGCCTGAGCCATCCTGATCGCAAGCGAACACCCGGCGTGCATCGTCCTGTACCGCAGTCCCCAGAGGATGCACCAGATAAAACGCATTGGCATCATCGTACGGCGTAAGGGAAATGTTGATCTCCTTCGTCAGCGGACCGGCAACCCGCGCACCGCCGCCAGAACCATCCGACCGTGCATTACCGCCGTTTCCGCCGGAGCCGACTGCTTCCGTCCCCAGCACCACGCCGGAGGCCTCCATGGCGCTGATGCTATCAAACCGCTGACCCGCCGGATTTTCGGCACACGGAATGAGGCTGCCGTCATAGCCATCCGAAAAATCATATCGCTGACAGTCCTCGTCCAGTATCCACATGTATTTCGTCTGCCGACCGCTGCCGCCTTCCGTATCGTAATTCGCCAGCACGCCGTTGAACGAAAAGCCCATCCGGACAGCGCCGGTGAAGTCTTCATCGATTTTCACCTGCCACACGGCGTACGCCTGACCGCCGGCCAGCACGTTTCCCTTCCGGGTCACCGCCGCAGCAGCCTTCTCCAAAGTCATATACCGACGGCTGTCCAGAATTCGAAGCTCCAGACGTTCCGCCTGATTCCGGCTCAAAAGATAAAACGTCCTGTCCGTGTATTCCCCGAGAAAAAACATGGCAGGCGTTTCATTTCCCGCATAGCCACTCCGGCTCACCGGAAGCGGCACATAGTGGTTTTCCTCCGTTTTCGTGCAGATAATATATTTTTCATCCGCCATGGCGGAATCGTCCAGTTCCAGCACCGCCTCAGACACGCCATCCTCCCAGCTGTAGCCTCCCGTCAGCAGATCCATGCCCAGCACAAGCGCCGCACCAATCAAAACCACCAGACACAGCGCCGCCATAATCGCCAGACGCTTCTTGCCGCCAGGCATCCGTTCAGATTCCGCACGCACCTGTGCGCCGGCTTTTTCCAGCGCAGCCAGCAGCTCCGTCATGTCCTGATACCGATCCTGCGGATTCATCTCCGTGCATTTGCCGATGATCTCCGCCAGCTTTCCCTCCCGGCAGCGAACCACCGCCGGATGCTCCCCGGTCAGCAGCAGATTGAGCAAAATCCCCACAGCAAACACATCCGTCCGCACGTCGGATCGTGTCAGGCCGAACTGCTCCGGCGCAGCGTACACGGCCGTCCCCAGGAGTCTCGTGTCACTTTTTTTATCCGGCAAAATCCGCATGGCCGCGTCCAGGTCGATAAGATAGAGTTTTCCCTCCGGCGTCAGCATCACGTGCTCCGGCTTCACGTCCCGGTGAATGATGCCCTTTCGGTGAAGATGAAGAAGGGTTCTGCAGAGGGACGAAGTGATGGAAACCGCGCGCTGTGCGGACATTTTTTCCCCGCCGTCAATCAGCTCCTGCAGAGAAATGCCGTCGATATACTCCTCCTCCACCACGCAGCAGCCCTGCTCCATGCGGCAGCTGTATACTCTCGGCAGCCCCCAGCCGCCCGGCAGACTTCCACCGTTTGGACGATTCCCACCGTCGGGGTGCTCCCAGCCGCCGGCCCCGACCGGGTCTCCCGGCCCTCCCGAACCGCCGGTCCTATCCGGGTCGTCCTGCCCCGCCAAGAGCTGATACGCATCCATGGGCCGGTCGTAAATCCGTAGCACAAAAAGCCCACCATCCGGATTCTTTACGGTATATACCGCACTGTCTTCCTTGATGCTGAGCGCACTGACCTGTCTGCTGCTGTATTGGTCAATGATCTTTGAGAAGTCCATGGTTTCGTCCTGCCTGATGCTTGCTATAATAAGTATAATCTTTCTGACATTTTTGCACAAGGAGTATTTCTGTCACGCATTGGGCAACATAGAGTAAACGGCATATGCTTCTGCGAAATTCGGCCAAGCGCATGAATGAAATCTGGCCAAATACATGAACAAAAATTGGCCAAATACATGAATGGTATTTAGCCGAATACATGAATAAAATTTAGCCAAATACTTGAATTAATGAAGATACTGTGCTATGATTACCTTGAAAATTCAATGCGAGGTGAGACATTTGAAAAAGTATTTACCACGAATTGCAGATGAAGTTCTATCCGATCGATTAAGTGCGAAAGGCGCCGTCCTGATCGAAGGGCCAAAATGGTGTGGAAAGACTACCACTGCGAAACATATTGCAGCCAGCGTGATAGAGATGGATCGGCCTGATATGACCAGACAATATCGGGAGATTTCTGAACTGAATCCTTCCATGCTGCTTCAGGGAGAAGTACCGCACCTGATTGACGAATGGCAAATTGCCCCAAACATCTGGAATGCAGTTCGATATGAAGTCGATCAACGGGACGAATTCGGCCAGTTCATCCTTACCGGTTCTGCTGTCCCTGCACAGTTGGATTCCTCTGCACATACCGGAACGGGACGTATCGTACGGATGAAAATGCGTCCGATGAGTCTGTATGAATCTGGCGAATCGTCCGGTGAAGTTTCGCTGAAGGATCTGTTTCAGGGCAAACCAGTTTCCGGCTCTGACCAGCACACACTGGAGGACATTGCCTTTGTGATATGCAGAGGCGGATGGCCAAAAGCGATAGGCTTGCCAGAGAAAACAGCCCTACGCCAGGCAATCG
Source organism: Anaerovoracaceae bacterium (assembly GCA_051883035.1). Taxonomy (GTDB): domain Bacteria; phylum Bacillota; class Clostridia; order Peptostreptococcales; family Anaerovoracaceae; genus RGIG7179. The sequence continues at coordinate 4,156 of JBJESY010000315.1, forward strand.
ATTACTTCGATGCAGTGGTTTCCGACGATGTCAGTCGTGCAGATGGTGTGGACAGAGATAAGGACAGGACGCGTCGGCTGCTCCGTTCTTACGCAAGGAATATCGCCTCACAGTCTTCCCTGGAAACAATCAGACAAGACATCCTGACAAGCAGCACAGACACCTTTGACAGTAACACACTCTATTCTTATCTGGAGGCACTGCGAAGCATTTTCGTCATTGAGGATTCTCCTTCATGGAACCCGAATCTGCGTTCAAAAACCGCAATCCGCACGACCGACACCCGCTATTTTTCAGACCCTTCCATCGCAGCCGCTGCATTAGGAATCGGTCCTGGCGATTTAATGAACGATCTCAACACACTGGGATTACTTTTTGAAAATCTGTGCATACGAGATCTGCGAATTTATGCAGACTTACTTGATGGGGAAATCTACCATTTTCGTGATAAAAACGGATTGGAATGTGATGCTGTTCTCCACCTGCGCGACGGCTCATATGCACTGATTGAAATCAAACTTGGCGGCGATACCTTAATTGAAGAAGGAGCAAAAAATCTTCTTGCTCTGGCAGGCAAAATTGATCTGTCAAAAATGAAGACCCCATCCTTCCTGATGGTTCTTTGTGCCAAAGCTCCTTTCGCGTACCAACGAAAGGACGGAGTAATCGTAGCACCCATTTCATGCATTAAGCCGTAATTTCAAAATTTCAGTCGTTGGTATAGAAAATATAGTCCACCCCTTTATAGGAAATCGTGAACGGAACATTTTCCTCATACGGCTTGAGTCGTCGAAGCTGGAGCTGCCCGTCGGAAAGCTTCTTCGCCTCCAGCCGGGTTTTGTCCCCGGATTTCACCGTATAGTCCGAAATCTTTTTCCCATCTGCGGTTATAGCCATGGTCACAGGCCGATCCGGGATATCGCCGAAGCAGTCCGTCGGCTTGACTTTGAATTCAAACCAGAGAACCCGAATGTCATACCGGATCGGATCAATCTTCGTTTTGATGGTTTCCGCCTGTGCTTTCGTCAGGAACGAGTTGTTTTTCAGGAAGTCCACTGCCGCCCGCAGGGCATCCTCCGGTTCGCACCACAGATCCGGTTCATATCCGATTCCATCCATCAGCTTGCGCTCCCCGCAGAATTTCACAAACCCGCCAATGGCAAACGGAACACCGGAATGAGGCAGATAATATGTCTGTACGCTGCCTCCCAGCTGACATCCCAGAGAATTGGAGCCGATGACAATGGTATTCTCCATGGTTCTCAGGTAATTCATTGCCGATTCCACCGAAGACAGCACGCTCTTATCCGTCAGGATGATCACCGGAACGTCATTTTTCAGCAGTTTCCCCTGCTCCCTCATCTGATACATCTCTTCGTTTCCGATGGATACCCGTTTGAATCCGCCGAAATTCTGCAGGGTCCGAAGGGCATTATTCCGTACCATCTCAACTTTATTGGCAGCCGGTTCCTGCCCGGTGAACCGGCGGATCCATTCCACCAGCTGCCAGTGTGCCCAGCCCTGGGTATATCGCAGGTCAAAAATCACCGCTTTATGCTTCTTCGCCTTGTCGGCCGTTTTCAGGAAGTCGTTAACATCTCCCACATCGGGATTCATAGTGAGATAGTTGATATAGTAGATGTCCTCCAGGCTCTCCGTCTTGCACTGGGTATCGATGCTGTCCAAATACTGTACATCTTTACACTGTTTCCAGCTGACTCTGATTTTTTTCACCACGCTGCCTTTTTTCAGCGTGATGGAAGAGGTTTTCTTCGCATCTGCCACCGGAATCAGCAGCATTGGGCTGTAAACGACTTTCCCGTTTGTCAAAAGAGTCGGTTCAATCCGAAGATTCTGGTTGGACGATTTCTGATAGTACCATTTCCCGTCTTTCGCCGAAACATGGAACCCCTTCCCATCCTTCGAAAACACGATGCTGCTGTCATAATAGTATTCATAACGCAGGCTGGCTTCCTCCGACGCCGGTGCTCTTCCGTCGATGGTAGAGTGCGCATCCTGCAAAAACCGCATCGAATCGTACAGTATGTCGCCCAGATTTTGTCCCGAAATATTGTCTTTCGACCGCCGCAGCGTTTTCATGACCTCTTCCCTGGCGTTTTCAAACAGTTCCTCTCCCATGAAATAGTAGGGAGCAAACGCATACTTCCAGGTCCGGAAAAACAGATCCGCGTCCTCCATGGCGTCTTCCTTTGTCAGCGTTTTCGCCTTGCTCCGCTCCGTTCGGAGGGAATTGATCTCGTCCTGGGTCAGCAGGCCGCTGTCTGCATGGTAGTACGCCTTCATGTCCAGCGCCGCCGGGTCCATTGGATCGGTCAGCGAGGCGTGGTTGGCCGCAGCAATCTGCAGCACGGTCTCATAGTCCAGTGTCTTGTACGACGCCGCAAAGGTCACAGACGATCCGCAGAGGCACAGAATCAGAACCAGCGCTGTAATTCTGCATCCTCGGTTAAAAATTTTTTTCTTCATGGCTCTCTCCTGTCGATACAGGGAAACAGCGGCCGCTTTGACCGCTGTTTTCTGATTTCCTTCTGTTTCACTTCGCAAAATCTTTTCTCCCCGCAAAATCCGCTGGTCCGGCAAAATCCGTGCTCCCGCTATTTTACGGTTCTCCAGGCTTTGGTGGAGTACTGGGTGTAGACCTTTTCTCCGTCGATGGTTACAAAGCCTCTGACTTTATAGTAATATTTCTTGCCAGCCTTCACGGAAGTGTTCAGGTAGCTGGTCTTGGCCGTGGTATAGAACGGCTTCTTGCCATAGCCGTTGCTCTTCTTCCGGGAGCGATAGATTTCGATACCATCCAGCTGGATGTCTTCACCGCCCTTCCAGGTCAGTTTAATGGCTTTCTTACCGCTCTTGGTCTTCACCTGGCTGGAACGCAGGGTCGGCTTCAGGGCTTTCACTGCTTCCTTCTGGGCTTCGATGGCTGCTTCCGCTTCGCCTTCGTCCATCAGTGCATAAGTAGAGAAGTGACCGGTGTTGAAGGTGTAAGTGCCGTCTGCATTCAGCGTGCCTTCCACCTTGTGCATGTAGCCGTTGTCGTCGATGTATACGCAAACCAGCTTCTTGCCCTGCAGGGATTTCGGTACGTTCACAGTAACCGCCACGTTTCCGCCGTCAAAGTCGGAGATGACCTTTCCGCTGCTGGTGACGATCTTCAGTTCGAACTGTACTTCCTTGGCTTCTTCTTTTACTTTTTCTGCAATGATGCTGACGGTTTCACCTTCGGCTGTCTGGGAAGCGACCGCTTCTGCCGTCTTGTTATCCAGCTTCACTTCTGCCACGTTGGTCTTGACGACCACGTCTGCATCGGTCTTTTCTGCGATGGTCTGCAGGGTTTCGCCTGTCAGAACTACCTCATCAGCCTTGGTACTGGATGCTGCAGATTCGTTCTTCGTCACCGCATTGATGACGATTTCTTCGGAGTTATTCTTTACCGCCGTTTCCACCATCTTGTCTGCTGTGGTCTGATCCACTGTAGTCGTAGTCTCGCCGCCCTTGCTGGTAGTGCTGCCGGACAGATCTGCTGTGGTGGTATCGCCGGACTGGGTTACCTTATCGGTAGAAGACGCCGGCAGTCCGCCGCCTGGGGTGCCAGGGGTCGGGGTCGGATCCGGAGTCGGGGTCGGAGTTTCATTCGGCTTGTAAATTACCACATAGGTCGAGAAATGCCCCGTTGTAAATACAATACCCTCGCCGTCCACATAGGTTGTTTCCATTTCGTATGGAATATTATTTTCGTCGATGTACACAACCCTGTAATCTTCCAGATTGGTACCTTCTGCCAGCTCACTTACCGGAATGGTGATATTATACAGACCGTTGTCCGAATTTTCATCGGCACTCAGATCATACGCTTTCAGAACCTCATATCCTTCGTAGCCGAGAGCGTTCAGGCTTTCTTCAATCTTGACGATACCTGCATCCGTCAGCGGCTGAATCTGACACCGGATCGACTTGTCGATCGCTGCTACATTCTCCGTATCGGAAATGTCTGCCTTTTTAATATGGAAAACAATTTCGTTTACCGCATCATCAAGGTCTGGGTTGAAAAGCACAGTATAGTTGGTATATGCAGCCTTCATGGTTGCTTTATGCTGTCCTTCCACAAGGAAGTTTACGAAATCGCTGATGCATTCATCATTTACGGATTCGAAACGGTAGTCATCCCCATAATCAGCTGCGTCGCTGGCAATGCAGTGGAATGCACCGATTACGAATTTGTTATTCCCAAAATCATCCATGCTTCCGCTGACGCCGGCATCCCAGCCTAGATCTTGAATAGCATTTATATCATATATCTCATCACCGTTGTCGTCAAGCGGTGAGTAGAAGAAGTTTCTTTCCGCATAGAAAGCAATGTCGGCACCAGATTTGTCTGTAATCTTTTCAACCACATAGCCAGGTTTCAGGTTGACATTGAAGTTGATCCATCTGCCGTAACCTTCATCACTGATCTGCATGCATGCCTGGTCAAAAAAAGCAGTGTAAGTATTCTCTCCTGTCTGTTCAAATTCCAGTGAAGGCTCAGGTTGAATTCCAACAGCCTGGTTTACGATATTCGTTTCATCGTCTATGGTAACAACTTCTTCCTCTTCCGCACCTTTAATTACGACATTCATGCCCTTTTGCAGGTACACTTCCGCATAACCAGGTATTTGATTATCATTTGAATCCACCAAATAGAAATCTGTGATAATCTCATTATGGCCGTAGAATTCGTTTAATGTTGCCTTGGTAAGACTCATCGCTTCATTGTCTACGGTTATGCTCCCAAGTGAACTATAGGTATATACGTCGTCTCCCAAATCCTGATTGAAGATTCCGCCCATCTGATTGCCTCTGCCGAATCCGCTTCCGTCAACCTGATAAGCAAATGCCTGATAGGAATTATCTCCGACTGTCGTTCCTGCTGGATGAACGATATAAATCGCATTGCTCTCGGCATCTGCTGCTGCAGACATGTTGAGTATTTTTCTGAATACCCCGTCATTACATTCCATACCTGCTTCATCCATGTTGCCGGATATTGGATTCTCATTATACAGCTGGATTT
>JBJESY010000316.1:0-1812 GCA_051883035.1 Anaerovoracaceae bacterium
GAGGATCTGGTTCTGGCCATTCAGAAGGTCCGGGCAGATCAGGACGCCGGGCAGTGGATTCAGGGCTGGGGATACGATGAAGGAAAGCTGGCGGAAGGCCGTGCACCAAACCGGTATGATCTGGACCGGGGCTGCAGCGACAGCCCGGTGGTGGTGCAGCGAACCTGTACGCACATTTGCGCGGTCAACAGCTGCGCTCTGCAGCTGGCCGGAATCACGAAGGATACGCCGGATCCGGAAGGCGGTAAGATCGGAAGAGACGTAAACGGTGAGCCGGACGGCATTCTCTACGAAAATGCAACCCGTCTGGCACTGCAGCTGATTCCGGAAAAGACCGATGAAGACATCTCCGATGACCTGGTGGCGCTGGGAAAAATTCTGGTGTCCCAGGGTGTGACAACCGTGTCTGATATGGGAGAATCCATTGGTGCACGGTTCGGAGACATCTATGGTTCTGCAATCCGAAAAGGTTTCCGCAACCGTTCTGCAGCTTACCTGGGCTGGTATCTGGTAGAGAGACACGGAGAAGGAATCCTGGCAGACAGTCCGTACTTCAACGCCAACGGACAGTTCCGCATTTCCGGCATCAAGCTGCTGGGAGACGGCAGCGTATCCGGCCGGACTGCCTGGTGCGATCAGCCGTATCTGCCGGTGGAAGGCGGATGTAAGGAGCCGGAATACGGCATGCCGGTCTGCACAGAAAAGGAAATCCTGGACGCCATGGCAGTCTGCAAAAAATATAAATGCCAGCTTTCGGTTCATGCCATGGGCGCCCGCGCCATTGATCGTGTAGTGGATCTGACCTGGAAGGAGAAGCCGTGGATGGAGGACTCTGCAGTTCCGTCCGTCCGCATGGAGCATGTGGCTATGCCGACCCGGCAGGCCATGGAGCGGGCTGCGGTCTCCGGTATTGCCTGGGCAACCCAGCCGATTTTCCTGTACTCGGAGATTGAAAGCTATGAGAAGAATCTGCAGCCGGAGCGGATCTATGACAACTACCCGCTGGCCGACTGGCAGGCGCTGGGCGTCCGGTTTGCCCTCAGCACCGATTCGCCGGCCACCAGCTGGGCCACACCGTCCGAGCCTTTCGCCAATCTGAAGGGTGCGGTGACCAGAAAGGCATGGAACGGTCATGAATGCGGCCAGCGCCATAAGCTGGATATCCGCACCGCCATCGCGCTGTACACCCGGGAAGCGGCACCGCTGCTGGGCTTCACTGATGTAGGTATGCTGAAGGAAGGCTATGCTGCGGATTTCATCGCACTGGACCGGGATGTACTGGAGATTCCTGCCGAAGAGATCGACCAGGTGAAGGTTGATGCCACCTGGATCGGCGGTGAGAAGGTATTCCAGCGGTAGGAAAATGAATTATAGACAAAATACAGAAAAAAGTAGACCTATTGTCTACTTTTTTCGTCATTTTGTTTATTTTCTCAGGTCGTATTCACCAATTTGCACTTCCCCGCAGACCAGGGCTTCTTTCTGGCTGCGGCGAAGCTGTTTGATGCGGGATTCCAGGTGCATGGCCTGCTGCTTTGTCTCACTGACGGTATACCAGGCCAGTTCTGCCGGCCGGCGGCTTCTGGTGTACCTGCCGCCGGTGCCGGCGTTATGCGCTGCCAGCCGTTTTACCAGATCATTGGTCCAGCCGCAGTAGAGGCTGCCGTCGGCGCAGCGGAGCAGATAGGTGTAGTTTGCTTTTTCGGTTGGTATCTCCATACGATCATCCCTTCATTTCTGCCCTTCCATTTTGGCCTTCCATTTGCGCTGCATACGCATGGCAGATAAAATCCACGAGAACGACTTCCTGTC
>JBJESY010000317.1:0-1810 GCA_051883035.1 Anaerovoracaceae bacterium
GGGCCTGATTGAAGAAAGAGAATTTACACAGATCTGCCATGGCTTCCACCCTGGAAGCCCGCACATCGGTCTGGTCCGCAATTCTCTGGATGAGGGTGCCCCGATCCGGATTTTCCTCGATCCAGCTGCAGATGGTATCGATATTCTTTCGCAGCAGCTCTTCATCGTTATACACGGAAGACGGGAAATACTGGCTGGCAGACGCATAAAGGGTATACCAGAGATAGTTCTTCGTATTCCGCATCTTTCCTTCTGCCGAAAACAGTGCCGTTACTGCCTCAGACAGCTCGATTCCTGTCTTTTCGCCCAGACCAAATTCGGAAGCCACATCCATGATCTTCTCAATGGAAATCTTGTCTGCATAGCCCAGCGACTGGCCGGTCTGCCAGTTCTTTCCCGTTCCGATGCAGTAGAAATAATAGTTGCAGGAATTCTGAATTCCCGTTACCAGCGTTTCGGTTCCATGACTTCCCCGGTATCTGTTCCAGGAGTCGCAGCCGTAAGTGGTATCTCCGATGGTAATATATCCTTTATCATAAATCGGCGTATCCGGGTTCAGACCTGCTTCCAGAGCGGCAACGGAAGTCACCGGCTTGAATATGGATCCGGGCTGTACAGAAGCCTTCGTCGCCACATTATACAGCGGCGTCGGTGCCAGCGGATCCCTCGGATTGATGCTCTGTACAGAAGCCCAGTCCTTCACGGATATTCCTTCTGAGAAAATATTCGGATTATAGTCCGGGTAGCTGGCCATGGCCAGTACATCACCCGTATCCACATCGATGGCTACCACTGCACCGGACCCGCAATTCTTCGAAGCAACGGTGCTGGATGTACCGTATTTTCCCTTGAATGCGGTTCCGTTCTTTACAGCTTTGATTACATTTTCCAACGTATCCTCGGCAACCTTCTGCAGATCCATATCGATGGTCAGATAGACACTCTTACCGGATACCGGCTCGGTCTCACTGAGGGTATCAATATAATCGCCCTGATTGTTGACCTGAATGGTCTTTACGCCGTCTGTACCGCGCAGCTTCTCCTCCATGCTGGCTTCGATTCCGTCTTTTCCGATCAGGTCATCCGCCTGATATCCTTTTTCCGTGACGTAGGTTTCATATTCGCTGTCGGAAATGCTTCCCATGTAGCCGAGAATATGAGAAGCCAGCCGGCCGTTTGGATAGTAACGAACCGTTTCCGAGGAGATTTCCACACCTTTCAGTACATCTCCCATCTCCTCCACATATGCGATGGTCTCATCACTGATATTTCTGGCAATGGTACTGGACTGATACTTGTTGAAGCCCAGACTCTTGATTTCCTCACGGATCATGAAAATCTTCCGGACCTGTTTATCTGAAAGAATCTTCGTTTTTCCTTCCGGAATAAACTCATTCAGTTTATACATTTCCCGCAAAGCCTGAAATGCCTCTTCCGCCGTCATCTGCCGGGTTTTCTTTTCTCCTGTCTCCTCGTCAGTATACTCCACATCCTTCAAACCGTATTTGCTCAGGAAATTGGTCTTCTGGTTATCGTACACCCAGGTCATGCTGTAAACTACAATCGGCGGATAGACGCCGTGGGTCTCCTGCAGCACCTCCAGTGCTTCAAACCGGTCCAGCGTCGGATCGATCTCGTATTTTGTCCGCAGTCTTTCGTAGGCTTCTTCTGCCGTCAGACCGTTGGGAAATCCCTGATCCTTCAGCCATTCTTTCTTTTCATCGTCATACGTATATTTGAAATTTCCCTTTTTCGTAATGATGATCGGGAAATTATCTACCATCTTGTCAGCATCCCCGTTTTTTTCCAG
>JBJESY010000318.1:0-9166 GCA_051883035.1 Anaerovoracaceae bacterium
TAAAGGAGCTGGGATAAACCTGGCTCCTTTCTGTTTGACATGAAATGTGCAGTGTGTTATCATATATGATAACATGACGGCGAGAGGAGGCGGAAGATGGACAGAATGGAAAGCGGTGTGGAGCAGATTCGCCAGAAGATGATTTCTGCGCTTGTGGAAGCACGGCTTGCACAGAACATGTCCCAGGCAGAACTGGCGAGGCGTGTCGGTACGCAGCGGTCAAACATCTGCCGTTTTGAAAGCGGACAGCAGAATGTGACCCTGGATTTTTATATTCGGATCGCCAGGGCACTGGGAACCGGTGAGGAAAAGACGTTGGAGATGCTGTGGGAAGCTGCCGGAACGCAGACTTCCGTAGAGAAGGCGTGATCCAGTGGCTGAGACGCCGTGTCATTCCGAAAAACCGGGCATTCGTGGATGAGATTCTGAAAAAGAACGGTGCTGCACACTATTAACTCATAATTTATTGCATTAAATCATAAATAATGATATAATGATGAAATAATAATGAGGTAATAACGAGAGTGAGGCAGCACTATGGAAAAATGCATGGTTTATCTGAATCGAGTCTTTGGAGAAAGCATAATGATAGCAGAATATGAAAATATGAAATCTATGCCTTTATATTTTGAGCAGAAATATAAATTGTATGATTTCGATATTCAGAATGAGGAACGTCATTATATTCTCGTCAAGCCAATACAGAAAATTGAGCTTTATTTGGAAAGCATTCGGAAACAGATTCTCCAGATTCAGAGGTATACATCCAGAACACCTGTGTTAGTGTTTGAAGAACTGAGGCTTTCACAGCGAAATACCTTGGTACAAGCAAGGATTCCGTTTATTGTGCCTGATTGTCAAATTTATTTACCAGGGGTGTTTATGAATCTAAACGAAAAAATGGAAATGAAAAAAGAATATGGAAAGCAGTTCTCCGCTGCAACACAGGTAGTATTTGCATTCTTGCTTCTGAATGATATAAAGGAAACCAATGCAAGAAAACTGGCCGTACAGCTTCCATATTCAACTGCGACGTTGAACCGAGCCTTGTCAGAACTTGTATATCGCGGCTTGCTGTATACAGAAGGCAGGAATACAAGAAAGCAATACAGACGAATTGAAAAAAAACAATATTGGGAAGAAGGAAAGAAATATTTGTTTGATCCCGTTAAAAAAACTTTTTTCACAAAACGAATCACCAGACCGGGAAATATGTTAATGTCAAATGAATTGGCACTGACTCGACTGTCTTTTTCACTGAATCAGGAGAGGTCATGGTATTATGCGACGACAGCAGCTGGTCTCGAAACAATAGATAAAAAAACATTTATAGACAAGTATGATATTTTTGATGATAAATTTGCAGTAATTGAACAGTTTAAGTACGATCCTGAGATTTTGGCAAAAGGCGACTATATTGATGTAATATCTCTATATGCGGAATTTAAGGACAGTACAGAGGAAAGAATTCAGATTGCACTGGATGAAATAATGGAGGGAGTCCTAAATGATTTCGATTAATGGATTAGACAAATTCAGAGATTTTTTCTCCGGGTTTGATGCGAATTACGTATTGATTGGTGGGACGGCCTGCGCCGTTATTTTTCATGAAATTGGTGAAAAATTTCGCGCAACAAAAGATCTGGATGTAGTACTGATTGTGGAAAACTTAAATGAGGAGTTTGGAAATAAATTCTGGGAATTTATCAAGTCAGCAGAATATGTTATTGAAGCAGATCGTGAAAAGCGGTGTTTTTATCGGTTCAAAAACCCTGGTAACAATGAATACCCCAAAATGATAGAACTTTTTTCCAGAAGTAAAAATCTGGTGCTTCCGAAAAATGTACATACAACACCCATCCATATAGCAGACGAAATATCAAGTCTGTCAGCAATTCTTCTGAACGATGATTATTATCAATTTATGATTGAGGGAAAACGAATTGTAGACGGAATTTCAGTATTGGATGAGGAGCACCTGATACCTTTCAAAGCAAAGGCATGGTGTGAGCTGATTGACAGGAGAATAGAAGGGGAACAAGGGCAGTCCAAACATATCAGAAAACATTGCCGTGACATAAATAATCTTGTACCTTTAATTCCTTCGAATGAAATCGTTAAATTGTCTGGAATGGTCAAAAGGGATATGGAACGCTTCATTCAGGATATTCTGACCAGTGAATATGTGCCTGATGACATCAACAGAGAGGCATTGTACAAATCTTTGAGAAAGATATATTTATAGACAAAATATATATCGAAAAAGAATATCCTGCCGGTTCCGGGCTGTTATAGTCCGGCGTTCGACAGGATTTCGTTTATCTTTTCCAGCAGCTGGTCCATGGTGTGGGCCCGGCTTCTGGCGCAGGCTTTCGCATCTTCTTCGCAAAGCAGGCAGCGTCGCGGGGCTGCGCCCAGTTGGCTTCTGCTGATGCTGCACGGAAAGTTCTCCCCGGGAATCAGCACGTCCATATCGAAGAGTCTTCCCAGAGCGCTGCCTTCTTCCACAGAGACGGCGGCTTTTTTTATGTCAAATGCCAGTGCCTCCGGTGCCAGCTTTTTGAAGTCAGCAGTATCGGATGCCGCACTGTTTGCCGCGCTGCCCCGGACAACCAGATAGGCTTCCGGACCGGTGGCCAGCGGACGGAATTCTTCGTGGAGAATGGTGAAGCTGCTTTCCGAACAGCAGCGGTCTGCAAGTATCGTTTTTAGACGATGAAGCCCTGTTTCCAGTGCTTTGCGGTACCGGGGACTGTCTTTCACCGGGCCGGGGATGTTCAGGGTCATGGAGACCAGAACGGCGCCGGGGTATGCGTTTAGCAGTTCGATCTGATGATGGACGCGGTTTTCCCGGGCGTCCAGCAGATCCATCAGGGTCAGCTGCTGTGGGGCGGCATTCATGTGGGTCGGCTGTATGTTCATCGGTCCAGGTCCTCCTTCAGAAGATAGTCCAGTGTTGTCTGGGGCAGAAGCGCAGACAAGTCAGAAATCAGCTGCGAAGAAGGATTTACCAGAGAATCCAGACTGTTCCCGAGAAGCGCCCGGACGCGAGATGCGCTGACCGGCTGGCCATCCTGCTCCAGACGCGGAATCTCCAACACTTCGATGCCATCCTTCGGCAGGCGGGATTTCAGGGTTTCGTTATAGACGGCAGTCACCGGGGACAGAGGCTCGGTGCCGATATAGCGGCGGGTAATGCCCAGCTGCGGCGCGATATGGCAGCAAAAAATCTCTGCATCCATGGCGGTCTGTGCTTTGGCCAGATTTTCTTCCTTCGTGAAGTAGCTGGGGAAGGTCAGGGATGAGACGCAGTAGCGACTGCCGGCGATGACTGAAACATTGGAAAGATCTGCAGTACCCCGGCGGACCATGGCGAACCGGTCGTCAAAAGAAAAGAGCGACTTGTTTTCTTCCAACACAAGAAGATAGACGAGATCGTTTTCTGCGGCAGCCTGCTCCACAAGCCAGCGATGGCCCTTGGTAAACGGATTGCAGTTCATCACCAGTGCGGCAGCACGGGGAGAAGGAATCGAGCTGCCCGCCATGGGCATGAACTGGCGGCCGCCGCTTTTTTCCATATAGTATGTGACCTCTGCGTTGCGGCGGATGGTAGTGAGTCGTTCCTTATACCAGTCAATCCCGGGACTGCCCCATTCCAGCAGAGCGGCATAAGGACGGACGGATGCCACAAGGCGGAAGCCCAGGCCCTGGAACTGCACTGCCTTTTCCGGTTTCGTGAAGAGGTATAGGGCATGAATTCCTTTTTCTGCGGCCGCACCGATGAGATGTGTCAGGAGCTTTCCTGTCAGATCCTCTCCCTGGCGGGCAGGATCTACAGCAACGCCCTGGATCATATCGTCGGCCAGACTTCCTGTGGCTACCAGAGTTCCTGCATCGTCAAAAACGCCTGCTGTATAGTTCACAGAAGCAGGACATTTCAGACCGCATTGGGATAATAAAGGCTCCGCCTGGGACAGACGGATAGATTCCGCGTAATACATGGGAGGCCTCCTGTCAGAGTTGTTTTCTTCAGAGCTGTTTTCTATAAAATATACCATTTTGCAGAAAAAGTAAACCCGAAGGTTTACTTTTTCTGTTTGTATCCTGTTATCCAAAGTATGGGAGTTTTTTCAAGGATGATTCTTCCGGCAGCTGCAATGCCTTACCGTGCCGGCACTTCCCGGATGGTATCCAGCAGGCTGCCGTCGCGATACAGCACGTTGGCCACCACGCGGTCGCCCAGCTGCGGCTTTTTCGGCACGCCGTTGAGCTTTTCAGCCATTTCCTTCAGGTCGTGAATATCTACCACAGGCAGGCCGGCTGCGGTAAAGCGCTCTGCCAGTTCCGGCCGCTGCGGATTGACCGCAATGCCTCGCTGGGTCACCAGCACATCGATGGTGTTTCCCGGCGTGGATTTGCAAAGTACCTTGTCCACGACGATCGGCAGACGGGCACGGGACAGCGGTGCAACGATGATGGACATTTTCGCACCGGCAGCCGTATCGCTGTGACCGCCGGAACCGCCCATGATATAGCCATTGGAATCGGTGTGGACGTTGACATTGAAATCAGTATCAATTTCTGTCGCTCCCAGGATGACCACATCCAGACTATCTACGGCACTGCTCTTTGCTGTCGGGCTGGCGTAGTGCGCGCCGCTGACTTCCATGTGGCACGGATTGGTGCGGATGGATTCCACAGCACCCAGGTCGAAACACTGGACATCGTACAGGGCTTTGAAGCAGCCGCTCTGCAGCATATCTACCATGTAGGAGGTGATGCCGCCCAGGCCGTAGCTTCCCTTTACATTTTTCCGGATCATGATGTCCTTCAGGTACTTGGCCGCAGCCAGAGATGCACCGCCTGCACCGGTTTGGAAAGAGAACCCGTCCACCAGCAGGCCGGATGCGTCGATGGCGCGGGCTGCATAGTCTGCAATCACCAGACCTACCGGATCCTTGGTGATCTTCGTAGTGCCGGAAACGATGCCAGAAGGCTCACCGATCTTATCTACGGTTACCACATAGTCGATGTATTCTTCCGAAATGGAGTAATCCACCAGCGGGTAGTCCACCAGGTTGTCCGTGATGACTACACTTTTCGCAGCGTACATGGCATCAGCGAAAGCGTAGCCCAGAGAGCCGCAGGCAGAAGGACCGGTCTTACCGGTGCAGTTGCCCATGCAGTCAGCGGTCGGTGCAGCAATGAAGGCTACATCAATCGGGGATGCACCGCGGATAATGTCGCTTGGACGGCCGCCGTGGGTACGGAAGGTCACAGGCTTTTCCAGAATCCCTTCGCTGACCGCGCGTCCGACAACACCGCCCATATAGTCGGTTTCAATACCGGTGATCACACCGTCACGGATATATTCAATAAAAGGTGCATGGGTGTCAAAGATGGAACTGATATTCACGTTCAGATCTTTGATCCCCAGTTCACAGATGGCGTCCAGAACCATGACTGCCACCATATCTCCGTTCCGCAAATGGTGGTGGAAGGAGATGGTCATGCCGTCCTTCAGTCCGGAAAGACGGATGGCTTCTTTGATATCTTTTACCAGTTTGCTCATGTTACTTTCCTCCCTTGATGGCTTCTGCCGCTTCCAGCACCTGACGGGCGCGCGCCACAATCGGCGCATCGATCATCTTGCCCCGCAGAGAAACCACGCCCTTGCCTTCGGCTTTGGCCTTTTCGATGCATGCAAAGACATCGCGGGCATACTGAATCTCTTCTTCGGTCGGGCTGAAGACTTCGTTAATAAACGGAATGTGGCGAGGGGAGATGGAGGACTTACCGGTGAAGCCCAGGCTCTTGGCAAACTTCGCATCTTCGATGAGGCCGTCATAGTCTTCCACATCGGTCCACGGCGTATCGTAAACATCTACACCGGCTGCTCTGGCTGCCAACACCATGCGGCTTCTGGCGTAGAAAATCTCCGTACCTTCCTTGGTCCGCTTGCAGCGCATATCGGCAGTGAAGTCTTCACCACCCAGGAAGATGGCTGTCACCCGGGGATTTGCCGAAGCGATTTCATAGGCGTTTTCCACACCCAGTGCTGTTTCGATCAGCGGGATCATCTTCACGCCGCCTTCTTCCATGCCGAATTCCTTTTCCAGCTGGGTAATGAAGTCTGCCACAATCTTTACATCTGCCGCACAGCCCACTTTCGTCGGCATGATCATGTCCGGTTTCACCGGGATGATTGCCCGCAGATCCTTCTGCCAGTATGGGCTTTCCACCGGATTGATCCGGACGATGACTTCACGGGTGTAGCCCAGGGAGGTGATGGCGTTTCTGACCAAAATCCGGGCAGCGTCTTTTTCCGTCGGTGCCACGGCGTCTTCCAGGTCCAGGATAATGCTGTCCGATCCTAAAAAATCGGCATTCAGCAGAATGTTCGGGCTGTTGCCCGGCAAAAACAACATACTTCTGCGCATTTTATTCCTCTCCTTTCCCGCGGCAAACTGCCGTTTCCACTCTGGCGCGGATGGTGCAGTCCACGGCACCCCGGTCGCTGACGGTCAGTTCCGCATCTTTTACATCCAGCTGGTCCAGGGTCTGGCGGATGACCGACTCGATCTGATCGCCAAATTGCTGCATGACCACAGACGTCAGGTTCAGCTTGATGCCGCTTCCTGCCGCTGCCGGCGCAATTTCTACGTAAATATCACTGGATTCCAGCGTTCCAGTGCACGCTTTCTGTTTGATCACAGGAATTCCTCCTTTTTTAATCTTTTCGGGTATTTCAGAAAACCCAGGAACAGGGTCAGGGCCAAAAGGTCTGCCGACCCACCCGGACTTAGATTTTTTTCGATGAATTTCCGGTCAGTATCCCGGACCGCCGTAAAGTTCATGGCGGCAGGGCCGCCTTCGGTGAGCTTTCGGGCTTCCCGCTTCGCAAAATCCATCCCCTCCATGCCGCCGCGATGGACCAGGTTGCTGTCTTCGGTGGCGGCGATGATCCGCAGCAGGGTATAGACCATGGCGTCATTCTCACAGAGGCCGGATTGAAGCGCCTCTGTCAGAGCCGGCAGCCCGACAGAGAAGGCGGTATCAAATCCGCAGCTTGCTTCAGTGCGGATGCCGCCGGTCCCGGTTTCCTGCAGCACGCGCTTCCCGTTGGTCTGTTCTGCAGAGTCATCTGCCAGGAGCTCAGCTGCGATGGATGCCGCAGTGGATTGCAGGGCTCTCAGTGTTTCGCCATGTTCCGTCTGATGCAGCGAAACAGCCGCTGCGGCAGCGCAGAGAATACCCAGACTGAAGATGGCTCCTTTATGGGTATTGACGCCGCCGGTTGCCTGATACATGGCTTTCTCACCGGACAAACCGATGGAACGGAGCTTTGCGGCCAGCTGCTTCAGGTCACCAGAATGCTGATGGCCTGCCTGCGCGCACTGGGTAAAGCAGTGCTGCAGTGCCCGGGCGCTGTCCACAAAGTTCTGATAGGTCATATCTTTGTGGGCGCCGGTGTTTTCCCGGTCCACCAGACCGGGCTTGGGCGAAGCCCAGACTTCCCCCAGAAGCGCCGATACCGCCAAACGCCCGATTCCATCGGGCGAAAGAGCCGCGCTACCCGGAAACGAGTGCGCGGCTGAAACGTCTGGCGTATGGATTTTGTTCAGAAAATCCGCCTGCATTCCTATGCGTTCTTTGCCTGCATCATGGCCAGGACTCTCTGCATTTCATTAAATACAATCATGTAGCCTTCATCTACGCCCATGCCCGGCTTGGCAAGGATCTGGTCAGGCTGGGTTGCCATGGCAACATCTACGCAAACCTGTGCGGAGCGGTCGGTTTCGTTGCAGGTACCGCCCTGGTAAGCGCCGATGCCTTTTTCCTTACAGTAGATTACGGCTTCTGCAATATTGTTGATGCCGCCCAGATCAGGGGTCTTGATCTGTACCATGTGGCCGGCCTTGTTGTCTGCGAAGTACTTGATGTCTTCCAGGGTGTTGCACCATTCGTCGGCAACCAGTTCCACGTCAATGCCTCTTTCGTCAACCAGTGCGGTCAGTGCAGCCAGAGCCTGCATCTGTGCTTCTCTTTCTTCTGCATCCATCGGACCTTCGATCCGCAGCTTGAACGGCTTGGCAGCTTCCACCATTCTTTCCAGGGCGTCAGCCATGGCTTCGTAGTTGTTTACGCCATAAGCCATACCCATGGTGCCGTATACGTCGATGTGCAGCACCGGTCTGTATTCCGCAGACGGAGCCAGCTGCTGGATTCTGGCGGACAGCCACTTGATGTATTCGATGAGGATTTCGCAGTTTCTGCCCAGCTTGGTGTCCACATTGTTGATCAGAGCATGCGGCAGAACGTCTGCGCCCTTCATGATCATTTTGTCGGCATTGTCATACCGGTTGTCGCCGGACTGGGTGAAGATCGGAATCTGACGGTATTCCGGAGTCAGGCCGTATTCTTCGGCGATAACTTCGGTCATCATCTTCTTGTTTGCCTTGGCAACAGCATCCAGGATGGCCTGGGATACGCCGTAGCGGATGGCGGTGTGGAGACGCTTGCCTTCCACTTCGATGGCTTCCATTGCAGCGCACATATCACGGAAGTTGGTGATTTCATGGCCTGCCAGGGTCGGAGCTACATACTTTTCAATGACAGGAATGAAGTCTTCTGCCAGGAACAGCGGGTCACGGCCGCCTGCGCCGGAGTACTGTACGGCTGCACAGTCACCGTAAGCGACCTGGCCGTCTTCAAGCACCAGCATGACAGAGATGGCTTCGCCTGCCTGACGAACTGCGGAGAAACCTGCAGTGACCGGCTGACCGATATATGCGGAACCGTCGGCTTTGGCACCGCCTTTGATGGCGCGCTGGTCGTCAAAGAAGAAACCGGTTCTGCCTTTGGAACAAATTACTTTTGTGATTTTCATTTCATTTACCTCCAAATTCTATGCCGGGTGTGCTGCATGCACTTAGTCCTCAGCGTCGGAAAGACGCCTGCGGAATCGTTTATACAGCACACACCGCCATATAAATGTATGTCAATATAATTTTCATCGGCTGTCAGATAAGGACTAAACGGAGCCGAAGCAGCGAAAGCTGCTATTTCCACGGGCGGCCTACCAGCCGGCCCTTACTGATTGCATATACGTCGTCGATGACCATCTGGAAGGAAGCAGGGCGCTTTTCGTACTGCGCTCTCTCTT
>JBJESY010000319.1:0-9144 GCA_051883035.1 Anaerovoracaceae bacterium
CGGTTGGTCCGAACTGGGTCGGATTGACAAAATCCGATACCACCACCCGGTCGTTCTCTTCTCTTGCTTTCCGGATCAGGCTGGCGTGTCCTTCGTGGAGGAAACCCATGGTCGGCACCAGGCCGATGGTCAGTCCTTCTTTTTTCCATGCTTTGATGATTGCTCTTGTTTCGTCTACGGTTTTCGTTACCTGCATTGTTTTCTTCCTTTCTTACTCCATGTCTTCCAGCCGGCCATGTTTCTCATAGCTTGTCAGACGGCTGATGTGATTGTTTTCGTCTACGAAGACGACCTTCGGTTTGTGGTGTTCGGCTTCTTCCTCGCTCATGCCTGCGTAAGCCATAATGATGATTTTATCCCCCACGCTGACACACCGTGCAGCAGCGCCGTTCAGGCAGATCATGCCGCTTCCCCTTTCGCCGCAGATGGTGTAGGTTTCAAAGCGGCTGCCGTTGTTTACGTCCACGATCTGAACCTTTTCATATTCCCGGATGCCGGATGCTTCCAGCAGCGCTTCATCCACGGTAATGCTTCCCACGTAATCCAGTTCCGCCTGGGTTACGACGGCGCGGTGAATTTTCCCTTTTAATAGCTGTAATGTCATGCCTTGTCTCCTTCCGCGCAATAAAAAAACCTTCTGAGCCTGCTCAGAAGGAAGGTTTCGCAAAGTAAAAATGCTCTTACGTTCTTCTGAGTCTTATTTCTTTCAAATATAAGCTCGTCGCATCATAAGATTTTTTCTATTGTATTCTCTGTATCTATAAATGGATCTGTAAATGTGTTGGAGTACAGTTTCTGAATTTTCTTCCCGAATACTGTCTCCGCACGGTATTATAGCACCGGATTGTGAAAAATACAACAGTTTTTTTCATATCGCGATTCGAAAAATATCATTATGCAAGTATACATAATACTTCGTGAATTATTATGCATTTCTGCTTGACTTTTTCCGTGAGAAGTGGTAATCTTTATTCAAGAAAAGCGATAAAGCGTTTACATACATCGAAGATGCATCAAAGAGTGAGCATCATTCGCAGAGGTAAAGAGCATGCGCTTAAGTTTATGAAACAGATGTAAGGGGGTGAGTCCCAAGGACATGACAGAACAGGTGAATAACTGGTAATACCGACTGTATGAGGTAAGGGCCGTTTCCCGCAGATCAGGAAGATCGGAACGATGGAATGATCAGATTGGGAGAAGTAAGACAGGCCAGAGGAATGATGAAAACGAAAGGTACAGTCGGTATTATCTTTTTTTGCGCTTTTTTGCAGCCATTGCATCGGTTGCGTGCGATTATTCTACGCGTTTTCATGACAGCCATTCTCTCCACTTCATCTCAAAAAAAGGAAAAAGCAGATCCGAATCTGCCCTTCCCTTTTCCCATATCCATTTAACACACACACTTTTCCCCAATTACAGAAAGGAAACCAATTACCCATATCATTTCCTACATTTCATTATATCACTTTCCTGTATAAAAAAGTGCTAAGAAAAAAAGCGGAGCCGCTAAGACTCCGCTAACATTCTGTCAAGATTTCAACTTCTTCATCCTGCACTTCTACTGATATACTTCTTTGATCAGGCCCTTCTTATATGCAGCCACCAGATCGGTCAGATCCTGCACCCGCTGCACCAGTTCTGCACCCTGATCTGTGTCGATGATCAGCAGACGCTCCGGCATGGTTTCCACGATGCGGATTACCGGAGAATGGAATACCTGGGTTCCATCGGCCTGCAGCGGTTCATACGGCTTGTGCTCTGCCAGAGCCATAAACCGGGAATTGAAGATAAACGTATATCCTGCGATTCCCGTCTGCTTCTGATACGCCTTGGAAATGCCGCCGTCGATGACGTAAAGCAGGCCTCCGCCCTTGATCGGGCTTTCGCCGTCTTTGATCTTCACAGGCACATGACCGTTCAGAATCTTGGAACGGCTCGGATCCAGTCCGAATTCCCGCAGGATCTTCTCGCAGGCTTCTCTGGTCTTGATCAGCCGGTAATACGGACGGGTCGGTTCCTTATGGGTCGCCTTGTCCGCAACGAACAGCCTCTCGAAGGTGGTCATCTTTTCCTTTCCGAACAGCGGAGAATTGCCGCCAAGCCACAGATACCACATCAGGTCCCCGGACCGGCCGGTCTCATCGCTTTCCTTCGGCTCGAAGTACGCTTTCCGCACCTGGTCGTCCAGATAGTCCATCAGGGCCTTTCCCTTCAGACGCACACCGTTCAGCTCCACTTCTTCAAACTCCCCATCCTCCGTCATCGGAATGCAGCCGTGATACAGCAGATTCCCGTTGATCTTCTGATACAGGGCACCATGACTGTAGAGGAACCGAATATGTGCCTGCAGCTTTTCGGAATTCAGGAAGGACGCCTCCAGGGCGTTGAGCATATCTTCTTCTTCCTGGGTCAGCTTGTACGGATCCTTCGGATCCAGGGTCGGGAAGTTGGTATCCCGCAGCGGCCAAACGGTACCTTCGATTTCCACAGTACCTGCAGCCAGATCGATTTTGTCCAGAAGCAGCCGGTTCTCCAGATGATATTCCGGATGTGCCAGAATCCGCTGCCCTTCCACCTTGAACTGGCAGACGGCAATGGCCTTATGCATCCGCGCCGCCAGATCTTCATCCACAGGGTCAAACTTATTCCGGTCCAGAATATGAGGCCGGAACTTTTCACAAGGGTCATCGCCATAGACCTTCTCTGCGAAGGTGGCCAGCGGCCTCAGGTTAATGCCGTAACCTACCTCCAGCATATCGAAGTTGTTATAGCTGATATTCATCCGCAGTACGTTGGTGATGCATGCCCAGTTGCCTGTGGCCGCACCCATCCATACGATATCGTGGTTACCCCACTGGAAGTCCACTTCATGGTAGTTCATCAGGAAATCCATGATGGAATCAGGATGGGCGCCACGGTCAAAAATATCACCGATAATATGTAATTTATCGACCGCCAGACGGCTGATGGCTTCCGTCAGTTCAATGATATATTCTTCCGCCATGCCGTACTGCACCACTGAGTTGATGATCTCACTGTAGTAATGGGAACGGTTGGCTTCATCATCTGCGTGGAGCAGTTCATCGATACTGTAGCCGGCATACTTCGGGAGCCGCTGCCGCACTCTGGATCGGGTATATTTCGTGGAAACCGATTTGCAAATCGTAATTAAACGATAAATCGCCGTAGCACACCAGTCATCAAAGTTCCGCTCGGAAGCCTTCCGCCGCTTCAGTTCTGCCTCTGCGTTATAGATCAGCGCTGCCAGATCTTCTCTGTCCTTTTCGCTGAGAACCGCACCGTAATGCTCGTCAATCTTCGACTTGATGGTCCCGGATGCACTTTTCAGCATATGAATGAATGCCTCGTGTTCCCCGTGCAGGTCGCTGAGGAAGTATTCCGTTCCTTTCGGAAGTGCAAGAATCGCATTGAGATTGATGATCTCTGCAGAAGCTGCGCGTATGTTCGGGTAATCTTTCGCCAGTAAATTCAAAAATTTTAAGTCCGCCATTTCCGTTCCTTTCTATTTGCCCTTTCCCTTGTATGGGCTGGAATATTTCATACCATATTCATTTTACAATGGCTGCCTGCATAAATCAAGAGGAATCCTCACGATCCGGCGGTGTTTCAGTATACCTGGGTCCCGCTGTAATAATGGGTCAGAATTTCTTTATAGGTATACCCCTCTTTTGCCATGCCGTCTGCCCCGTACTGGGACATACCCACGCCGTGGCCGGAGCCGCTGGAGGTAATTACGAGATTGCTTCCGTCAAACTCAATGGCGAACAGTGCCGAAGACAGTCCCAGCGCCATGCGTACTTCCGTACCCTTCAGAACCCCGTCTGCCCCGTCTCCCACCTGCATTCTTTCCACCCGGCCGCCTGCGGTGCGGCTGAGAATCTTAATGGAAGGCTGGCTGATCTTTCCCAGGTCCTTTTCCGGGTAGGTGGATTTCAGTTTCTTTGCAAAATCCTTTAGGCTGAGCTTGGTCTTCTCGTCTCGGTGTGTGGCGTTTTCTTCATAGGGACTGGACACGCTGACCAGGTAAGGCACGGCACTGACAAACACGTCCTCCGAATTTTCCGTCTGTCCGCCGCTGGAACTGAAAAACAGAGGCTGCATAATCATTTCGCCGTCATAATACAGCAGCTCTCCTTCCGTGGCCTGGCAGGCTTTTTTGATCTTTTCCCAGCCGTTTTCCTCCCAGCCCTCTTCATGGGCTGCAATCAGGGCTTTCTCCGTCTTGTAGACCTGGCAGTGGGTGGTGCTGCACACCGGTGCCTTCGGATGGGTTTCCGGCTTTTTTTCTTTATATTTCTCGATTTTGGCCATGGCGAAGGTCCGTGCCGCCACGGACTGCGCCTTCAGAGCTTCCTCTTCAAAGGTACATGGCATTTCACTGGCCACCACCCTGCAGACATAGGCCTCGAAATCCACCTTCACCGCCTTATTCTGATCCTCCAGCCATACCGTGATGGTCTCCGGTGTTTTCACGCGGTTTCTGAAGGAAAGCTGCAGTTCCGGCGCCTCTGCCTGTCCCAGCTGGCCGAAAAGCAGAACCGCAGCCAGCGGAACCACCACCAGAAAAATCAGTCCAAGTACCGCCAGCTGTATCATACACCGCAACATCTCTCCCATCGTTTCCATCCTCCCCGAAATTCATCACGCAGTTTTCCTGTTCTGCAATTTGCCTGTCCTGCAGTCAGTATATGCCGGAAGGAAAAAGGAAATGACAATCCGCACCATCGGGGGTATAATGAGATATAATTAAAATCACAAGGTGAAAAAAGAGAAACAAAGATACAAAAGATACAAAGGAGATATTTTTTTATGGAATATAGAAAAGGACCGGCCGGCGAGCCTCTGTCTGCCCTGGGCTTCGGCTGTATGCGGTTCGAAAGAAAAAGCGGATCCGTCGATCTGGATGCCGCGCAGGCGCTACTGCAGACCGCAGTGGATGCCGGTGTCAATTATCTGGATACGGCATATATCTATCCCGGAAATGAAGCTGCCCTGGGAAAGATCTTCGCCCGGACGGATCTTCGGGACCGGATCAATCTGGCCACCAAGCTGCCCCAGTACCTGATCAAAACCTCTTCAGCGCCGGAGCGGTATTTCCGTGAGCAGCTTTCCAGGCTGCAGACCGACCATATCGATTACTATCTGATGCACATGCTCTCCGACGTGGCCTCCTGGGAGAAGCTCAGACAACTTGGCATCGAATCCTGGATCGCCGAAAAGAAGGCTGCCGGACAGATTCGCCACATCGGTTTTTCGTATCACGGAAACACGGACATGTTCCTGCAGATCCTGGATGCATATCCCTGGGACTTCTGCCAGATTCAGTACAACTATCTGGATGAGCATTCCCAGGCGGGCCGCCGGGGTCTGGAAGAGGCGGCCCGGCGCGGAATCCCTGTGATCATCATGGAACCGCTGCGGGGCGGCAGCCTGACCGATAAACTGCCGAAGGCGGCGCAGCAGCTCTTTCCGAAAAGAACCGAAAACGCCGGAAACACTGAAAACGCCCAAAATGCTGAAAACGCCGGGCGAGTGGATTTTGCACAGAACCCGACGCCGGCAAGCCTGGCCCTCCGGTGGCTCTGGGATCAGCCCGGCATCACCTGCGTCCTCTCCGGCATGCATTCCATGGACATGGTTACAGAAAACGTGGCTGCCGCATGCTGCTCGAAAGCAGGCTGTCTGACAGAATCCGAAGGTGCGCTGATTGAAAATGTGAAGGCCGTCATCCGCAAAAACACCCTGGTGGGCTGCACCGGCTGCGGATACTGCCAGCCCTGCCCTGCCGGCGTGGATATTCCGGGCACCTTCGCCTGCTATAATACTTCTGCGTCCGAAGGGATTTCCACCGCACGAAAGGAATACATGCGAAACACGCTCATGCGAAAGGATCCCATCGGGGCCTCTCGCTGCATCGGCTGCGGTAAATGCGTCTCCCACTGCCCGCAGCATATTCCCATTCCGGAGAAACTGCAGGAGGCCCGCAAGGTGCTGGAGACGCCTCTGTATCATCTGGCGGGAAAGGCGCTGCGAATCTTCAAGCTGTGGTAGTTTTCTGGCAGGTGCGCAGCTAACCCAGTGCCACGTCCAGCGCCATCATCACCGTGAAACCGGCCGCAAAGCTCAGAGTACCCAGATTGGAATGATTTCCGCCGGACATTTCCGGAATCAGTTCTTCCACCACCACATAAATCATGGCACCTGCTGCAAAGCTGAGGAGATACGGCAGCACCGGAACCACAACTGCCGCCAGACCGATGGTCAGCAACGCACCCAGCGGCTCCACTGCGCCCGAGAAAAATCCCCAGAGAAAGGATTTCCCGCGGGAAACGCCTTCTCCCCGCAGGGGCAGCGAAATGATCGCACCTTCGGGAAAGTTCTGGATGGCGATACCTACAGACAGAGCCAGCGCTCCCGCCAGAGAGATCGTACTTTCCCCGGCAAGCCAGGCTGCATAAATTGCCCCCACTGCCATCCCTTCCGGCAGATTGTGAATGACAACAGCCAGTACCAGCATCACGGATTTCGGCAGCTTGCTTTTTACACCTTCCGGATCCTCACTGTGCAGATGCAGATGGGGAACCAGGCTGTCGATGCCCAGCAGGAACAGGATTCCCACCCAGAAACCGATGACAGCCGGGAGAAACGCCCATATTCCCATGGGAGCAGACTGCTCCATGGCAGGAATCAGAAGACTCCAGACCGATGCCGCCGTCATCACGCCGGCCGCAAACCCGGTGAAAACCCGCTGCACCTGCAGGTTCATATCGTTTTTCAGGAAAAAGACCATCCCGGCGCCGAGGGTCGTGCCAACCAGCGGCAGCAGCAGTCCCAGACTCATCTCATACATTTTTCTCACTCCTTCTCTACTTTCATATGTATATGTATACCCGCATGGCGGCGTCATATAACAGAATTGAGAAGGCGTCTTTTCCGTGAACCGGCTGTACCGGCTTTCAGCTCATCTTTCTCTGATAGACCGGTGCTGCCTTGAAACCTTCCTGCTGTGCCAGTACAAGTATTTCTTTTTCGTTCACTTGCTCTGTTCCTCTGCCTTCGTTTCCTTCTCACTCTGCGGCCAGTACAGACAGTAAGCCGGATAGGTCTCTCCGATATACACCCAGACTGTTTCGCCCATTTCGATGTGCCGGTCGAATACCATGTCCGGAACGAACAGCTTCAGTGCAGAACGTTTTATGCCCCGCAGTATCACTCCTTCCCTTGCAGGATCCGCCCTGAAGTTCTCAATTTTACCCCGGAGATCCGAAATCCCCGTTTCCTTACCGAAGTTGTCTGCAAACTCATTTACATCTGCATAAACAACATTATCCGGATTTTCAAACCATTCAACTCTCATCTTCTTTTCCTCCTCATATAATATCTGTTTTTGATTTGATCTGCTTCTTTACGCTTTCACCTTGCGATTTTTCTTCTTTCCTGTCGACTCCATATACGTTTCCGGAAGGCAGGCCCATTCCTGGGTCTCCGTGAAGTAGACCCAGATATGGCTGCCCAGCTTAAAGTTTTCGCCAAAAAGAAGATTTGGCACACATAAAAAGATGGAGGCTTCTGCACTGAGACAAATGCTCAGTCCGTTCTTCTGCGGACATTGACAGAAAACTTCTATTGTTTCTTTTGTCTTCGGCTGACCGGTCTTTCTCGCCAGATGATCGGCCAGAGCCGGAAGATCCATGGATACCAGATATTCCCGGTCATCAAACATTCCTGTTGTCATACTTCGTCCCTTTCCCCCGCTGCAGCAGGCTGCTGTTTTTCCATCAGCTTCATTCTCCCTCCCATAAAAAATCCCCCGACACGCATACAAAGCATTCCGAGGGATGTCTTTCGTTTCTTCGTCCTGTTTCAATCAAAAAAGCTGCGGCAAAACCGCAGCGGATAATATACAGAAAAAAGGAACTCTGTTTCCGTCACCCTAATTACCCGTAGCGTGCTTTCATAAACAGATTCATGCAGGTCTCCTGGCTCGGATGTCGCGGCACCTTTCGTCTTCCCAGTCCGATGACCAGTGACACGTTGAAAGGCACTCTTTCCTTACAGTGGCGGGACCGCGCAGGACTTTCACCTGCTTCCCTTTTCACCGGCTTTCCAGCCGGACATGAACCACCTATTCAGTTATATTTGATGTATCCTGTCTTTCGACAATCTCAGTATAGCATATTCCCGCAGAAAATGGAACCCCCAATCTGGTCAGCCCTTCATGACAATGCAGCCTTTTTTCAGGAAGCAAATCCCGTACTTCAGAATCTCCCGGCAGCCCTCCCGCCGCAGTTCCTCTTCGTACTTCCTGTCCTCGATCTGCTGCAGGGCTTCCCGGCACTTTTCCTCCATTTCGCTGAATTCTTTCGCCGTCTTGATTTCCAAAATGACCGCACGGCCCCGGAATCTGGACTCTTTCATGATCAGGTCTGTCCGTCCTTCCCCGCTCTCCCGATTGGACAAAATCCGGTATCCCCGTGCTGCCTTCAGCAGTCCTGCCAGGAATCCATGGTAATAGCTTTCTCCATAATCGAAGAAACTGATGGTATCCATCAGCTGTTCGCTGATGATGTCTGCCATGGCATCGCAGTCGCCTTCCTCTATGGCCCGGACCAGCGGCTTCAGATCGGTGTTCTTCACCTTATTGTCGAACCAGTTCAGGACGGTATTTTTATATACCGTCTTCACTTCGATATTTGGAATCTTCAGCCGGATAAACGTGGTTTCGTCGTCGAAACGCTGCCCGCAGGATGTCAGATAGCCGGTGAAATACAGGAAGTTCCACAGATTGTCCTCCGAAGCATGAATATCTCCGTAGGTGATCTCTTCATGGATCGGCTTTTCCAGAAAGCCTCCTGCAATCAGATGCTCAACTTCGCTGCGGATTTCTTCGCTGCCCTCCTCGATCAGTTCCTTCACAATGCTGTTGGAGGAGGTGTTGGCCCAGTACGGCGCTGCTTCTGCATTTGGAGAACGCAGGTGATCATCCACATAGTTCAGGATACTCCACGGGTTATAAATCTCTGCCTGATCGAAATGGTATCCGTCATACCACTGTTTTACTTCTGTATAGTGGTCTTCTATTCCATAATAGTTCAGCAGCTGTTTCACTTCTTCAGGCGTGAA
>JBJESY010000320.1:0-1801 GCA_051883035.1 Anaerovoracaceae bacterium
CGTTGCTGTACTGAATCAAGTGATTCCTGGTTTTATCATTAACCGGTTCACTTCTGCACTGAGCCGGGAGGCATGCTACATGGTTGAACAGGGTTACACCACATTTGAGGGTATCGACAAGGCCATTGTCGCAACCTATGGTCCGAGATTTGCTTTCGAAGGTCCATGTAAGCTTGGTGACTTTGTGGGCCTGGATGTCAGTGCCTTTGTCTTCAATGTGATATACCCGACTTTATGCAATGCAGAATCCACTTCGCCTGTCATTCTCAACATGGTCGGTCAGAAGAAGCTTGGAGTAAAAACAGGAGAAGGACTGTGCGGAACCTATGACAATCCTGCGAAAGCCTATCAGAGCCGTGATGCGCAAGTAATCCGGATGCTGAAGGCCATCGACATGGTGAACCAGAAGATGCACGAATCATAAATAATCCTAAAGAATCACAAAAACCTCACCATTCTTAAAAAGCGTGTCGTTCAGACTGGCAAGTCCGCACGGCACGCTTTTCATTTACAGTTCTGATTTATAATTCAGATGAATACGAGCTATTTCTTCCCTCTCTCATAGTAGTGCTTCATCTCCGCCTCAGGCACCATGCTGCCGCCGGTGGCCCAGAGAATGTGGGTTGCGTTTTCCATTTTGTCGGCAAGACCGCAGGCCGCAAGCCACTCTCCATCGGCAGCCACCTGGGACGGTCCCGGGAAGCTTGCGCAGGAAGACGGCTCGATGAAGATGCCTTCCGCATCCGCCAGCTGCGCCAGGAACGGATACAGCTTCTCGTCCTGAATGGTGTAGCAGCCGTCCAGCAAAGTCTTCATCACGTCGCTGACCAGCACAGACGCCCGGCCCACCGCCAGTCCGTCGGCTTCCGTCTTTCCGTCCAGTCCGATGTCAGAAACTGCGATTTCATTCTTCAGCCCGGTGATCATGCTCAGGGTCATGCAAGGCGCATGGGTCGGCTCTGCGAAGAAAATATGCACGTTATCTCCATAGATTTCCTTCAGGCCGAAGGACACGCCGCCCGGGGCACCGCCCACGCCGCACGGGATGTAAACGAAGACAGGATGGTCCTCGTCCACCGTGATGCCGGCCGCTTCGAACTGGGCGCCGATCCGCTTTGCCGCCACAGAGTAGCCCATGAAAAGATCCTGGGACGCCTCGTCATCGACGAAATGGCAGTACGGATCGCCCTCGGCTTCTTTTCTGCCCTCCGCCACGGCCTTCTGATAATCGTCCGGATATTCCACCACGGTCACGCCTCTGGAACGGAGCAAATCCTTCTTCCACTGACGGGCATCGGCAGACATGTGAACCGTCACCTTGAATCCCAGCTTGGCGCTGATGATACCGATGGACATGCCCAGGTTACCGGTGGAACCCACAGCCACGGAATATTTGCTGAACAGTTCCTGATACTTCGGCTCCGTCAGAATGGAATAATCGTCCTCCAGCGTCAGCATTCCCGCATCCATGGCCACCTTCTCGGCGAATTTCAGCACTTCGTAAATGCCGCCCCGGGCTTTGATGGAGCCGGATACCGCCAGATGACTGTCACACTTCAGGAACAGCCGGCCGCCGAATTTCCCGCATGTTTTTTCCAGTTCTGCTTTCATCTTTGGAATTTCCGTCAGCGGGGACTCGATGATGCCTCCGGTTTTTTCGGTCTCCGGGAACGCCTTCTTTATATACGGCGCAAAACGTGCAAGTCTGGCTTCTGCATCGTCAATGTCTTTCATGCTGAAGGGCAGTTCTCTTTCGCATCCCGAATCCGGGTTGGTCCAGTAGATTTCTTCCGCTCGCGCT
>JBJESY010000321.1:0-9036 GCA_051883035.1 Anaerovoracaceae bacterium
GGGGAAGATAATCAATGCGGAAATCAGCAGCGACCCCACCAGGTTCATGGCCAGTACAATGATGACAGCAGTTACCACCGCGATGATCAGATTGTATGCGCCGGTGTTGACGCCGGTGGCTCTGGCGAAGGTCTCGTCGAAGGTGATGGCGAAAATCTTGTGATAAAACAGCACCACCACGGCCAGCACCAGAAGGGACATGACGGCGCAGACCGCCACATCACTGCCCGACAGCGTCAGGATGGAGGTGGAGCCGAACAGGGAACTGCATACGTCGCCGGAAACATTGGACGACGGAGAAAACAGATTCAGCAGTAGATATCCCAGGGCCATGGCACCGACGGAAACCATGGCCAGTGCTGCATCACCGCGCATTCTGGCATTCTGCCCGTTTTTCAGCAGGAAGACTGCAGTCACCACCGTCACCGGAAGGACAATCAGCATTTCATCGGTGACACTGAGGACGGCCGCCACCGCCATGGCGCCGAAGGCCACGTGGGACAGACCGTCTCCCATGAAGGAATACCGCTTGAGAACCAGGGTAACCCCCAGAACGGAAGAACACAGAGCGATGAGCACGCCGGTAATGAATGCGTACTGGACGAAAGGATATTTCAGATATTCTCCCAGCATATGCAGCAGATCAGTCATTGCTGTCACCTCCCTCAGTTCCTGCAATCATAATAGTAGCGAAGGCCTGTCCGATGGAGCTTCGCAGATACTCCTCCTTGGTGCCGAAAAAGAGGGGCTCTTTGGCCAGGTGCAGAATATGGGATGCCTGTCCCAGGGCCTGGGTGATATCATGAGAGATCATGATAACAGTAATGCCTTCTTCCTTATTTAACGTTCCGATAATATCATACATCTCAGCAGTTGCAGCAGGATCCAGACCTGCCACCGGTTCATCCAGCAGAAGCATTTTTTCCGTGGCGCACAGCGCTCTGGCCAGCAGGACTCGCTGCTGCTGGCCGCCGGAAAGATACCGGTAGGATTCCCCCGAAAGATGAGAGATGCCAAGACGATCCATATTTTTCGCCGCCCGGAGACGGTCCTGCCGGGAATAGAAAGGCCGCAGGCCGCAGCGGGAAAGACAACCGGATAGAACTACTTCGCGTACCGAAGCAGGAAAATCCCGCTGCACCTCCGTCTGTTGGGGCAGATAGCCGATTTCCGTCGGCTTCAGCCCGTCGCCGGTGGTGATGGAGCCGCTCATGATGGGATTTCGCAGATGCAGGATCGTCTTCATCAGGGTGGATTTGCCGGAGCCGTTTTCGCCCACGATGCAAAGGTAATCCCCCTGATTCACGGTAAAATTCAGATTCTTTGTGACCGGCTGGCCTTCAAAGCCCAGGGTCAGATTCTCACAGGTGAGTTGTGCCATGTTTTCCTCCAGTCTATTGTGCCTGCAGGGCGATTTTCAGCACCTGCAGATTGTCTTCCAGAATGGAAAGATACGTAATTCCTGCGTCAGCTTCCCGCTGTCCCGCAGCCTGCATGGAATTCAGAGTCAGGATCCGGGCACCTTTCTGATCGGAATTACGAATCACCGTCTTTGCAAAATCCGTCTTGCTGCCTTCCAGCAGAATGACGGACTGCAGCTGGTGTGCGGACAGTTCTTCCGAAAGGGCGATAATGGTCTCGAAGCTTGCCTCGGTTTCCGCGGAGCAGCCGGGGAAGGCGGCGAAGCATTCTATGCAATAATCATGGGCCAGATAGCGGAACGGAAAGCGGTCTGCAAAGAGCAGAATCGGACACTCCGCATTTCGGACGACCGTTTCGTATTTCCGGTCCAGCGTCTGCAGACTGCTGCAGTAGCGCTGCAGATTCTCTTCATATTCTTCGGCGTGGGCAGGATCCAGGCTGCATACAGCATCTGCGATGCTGCGGCAGGCATCCTGGGCGCACCGCAGGGAAAGCCACAGATGTTCGTCGTATTCCACCTCTTCCCCCCCATGATCCTCCTCGTGGGAATGGGCATCTCCATCGTCAATGCCGACGCTTTCTTCGTGGCTGTGCCCATGCTCATGCGCATGATCGTGATGGGCGTCATGAGCCATTCCCGGGGTGAATTCTTCCTCCAGTTTCTCCACATGATCCAGCAGGGTGAGCACTGCTGCATCCGGATTCTCCGCTGACTCCAGTGCTGCCGGAACCCAGCTTTCGGAATATCCGCCCATATGGATGAACAGATCGCAGGTTGCCATGCTGACCATGTTGGCTGCCGTGGGCTGGAAACTGTGCATGTCTGCACCCTGATGGTTCAGCAATGTGACCGAAAACTGGTCCGCACGGCTGCCCAGAATCTGCAGGGTCCAGTCATATTGAGGAAAGGCTGTGCAGACGATGGAAGGCTTTTCGGTGCCGCTTCCGCCGGCATCTGATGGCATGTCCCCGGCCCGGCAGCCGGAAAGAATAAGAATCGACACAAGAGCAGAAATCAAAGCGGCCAGAAATTTGTATCGCTTCATTCTGCTTTTTCGTTTCCCTCTTTGCATATCTTTATTCATGGTCTCCACCTTCCTTCCCGGAGGCAAGACAGATTTCACATGTTCCGTAAAGCAGGGTACGGGCCAGATCTACGGTGAACCGGTTCTTCCGGGCAATCTCTTCCGCCAGAGCCATGGATGCATCGTCGCTCATGTGGAGCAGCCTGCCGCAGCCGGTACACTTCATGTGAATGTGACTGTGGCAGCTTTGTCCGCCTACAATCTGATAAGATGCCTTCCGTCCGTTTTCTCTGCTGAACCGGTGAACCGTGCCGGCTTCCACCAGAGAAGGGAGCAGCCGGTAGATGGTGCTTTTTCCCGGACGGCTGCTGCAGGCAGGATCCGTTTCCATGGCAGAGACCATCTCATCGATGGTATATGCCCGCTCACTGTGCTTCTCCAGAAACTGCAGCAGTTCTTTTTTCTGTATAGTCTGATAGGTAGCCATTTTGTGCATTCCCTTTCTGTTCTGATTCAAATTGAGAAATTTTCTCACATTGAACATAGTACCTTTTTTTATGCAGTATGTCAAGGAATTTGAGAATTATTCCTGAATTGGCACAGTTTTTTCGGCCCCGACAGGACTTCTCTGCAGACATAGAAATACCGGCGGTCATCCACGCAAGTGGTCCATTTCGCCAGTGTCAGCTGACCGTAGGTCAGCTCCAGGCAGGTGATGGATCCGGGATGGACACAGGAACCGGTATTGTAATAGAAGCTGTCCGGTTCCATGGAAAGGACCGGCCTATGGGTGTGACCTGCCACCAGGATCTTTTTCCGGCTGCCGGCCCAGTCGCTCATGCGCTGCTCGGAAAGGTTTTTTCTGGAGTAGTTTTTCGCGGCACTGGTGGGATCATTGACTCCGGCAAGCTCCAGCGGCTTCCACAGATAGCGTACCATCCACCGTGCGGCTTTCCAGAGCTGGTTGTTCAGAAGATCCGTCTGGTGACCGTGGATCAGATGCAGATCCGGACACCCATCCTGCCCCCGGATGATCAGCCCCTGGGAAAAGATTGGCACAAGGAGAGGAAAACAGTCCTGCGAGGCAGTGAAGAACCGCTTTGCGGATTTTGCCCGGTCATGATTGCCCCAGAGAAGAAAGAGACGACCTGCCGTCTGGAAATCCGTCAGCAGCTGGAATACATCGCTGTGGATCTGGCAGATATCCGGATACCGGCGGTTTTCCCAGAGTTCATCGCCATCCCCCAGCTCGATATATGTGAAGTGATTGCGGCGGTAATACTGCAGAGCAGCCATGTACAGGGGCTTGTTCTGCAGAAAGCTGTCGTTCCATGTGCCTGTGCCCCGGTGGCAGTCGCTGCACATGACGATCTTCGGATGATCCTTCGCACGGATGACCGGTGCATTCTGTAGTGCCTTATCAATCTGATACTTATAAAATCCCATGGGAATACCTCCCTGTCTGCTACATGATATGCGGCAGGAGGAAAGGGGTGAAAAGGAATGATTCATCAAACAATGTTTTCACAAAAGCTGGACATTTTTTTCGAACAGGGGTATAATACAACATGAACTGAAAAAACGGGGAGCTTGCGGAAAGCAGGCTGAGAGTAGACTGTATCGTCTTGACCCATGAACCTGATATGGATAATGCCAGCGTAGGGATAATAATTAAGCGTATCGCGGACAGTCTCCATTTCGGGACGTCCGTTTTTGTTTGGAATGAGGAGAAAAAACATGCTTGGAATCTGTCTGGAAAATGTAAGAAAAAACGTACCTCTCGTACACAATATCACAAACTATGTCACCGTCAACGATGTGGCAAACGTGCTGCTTGCCTGCGGCGGCAGCCCGATCATGTCGGACGAACCGGAGGATGTGGTGGATATCACTTCCATCTGCGGCGGTCTCAATATCAATATCGGCACGTTGAACAAACGGTCCATTGAAGCCATGTTTGCGGCAGGCCGCCGGGCGCAGGAACTGGGGCATACGCTGCTGCTGGATCCGGTGGGAGCCGGTGCCAGTGCGCTGCGGACAAACACAGCGGTGAAGCTGATGGAGGAATTGCAGTTTGACGTGATCCGGGGGAATATTTCGGAAATCAAGACCCTGGCCCACGGAAGTGGTACAACTAGGGGCGTCGATGCTGATGCCTGCGATGCGGTGACGGAGCAAAATCTGTCCGCCGGGGTGCAGTTTGCCAAGAACTTTGCCCGGGAGGCAGGGTGTATTGTGGCAATTACCGGGGCTATCGATCTGGTCAGCGACGGAAATGCTTGCTATGTGATCCGCAACGGCAGACCGGAAATGGGGAAAATCACCGGAACCGGCTGTCAGCTTTCCGGCATGATGACCGCTTTCGTCACGGCCAATCCGGATCACAAGCTGGAGGCTGCTGCAGCGGCGGTCTGCGCCATGGGTCTGGCCGGTGAAATTGGCTGGGGACACATGGAGGAAGGGGACGGCAATTTCACCTACAGAAACCGGATCATCGATGCCATCTATAACATGACAGGAGAAATCCTGGAGAAGGGAGCCAAGTATGAAATTCTCTAAGGAAGAACTGAAAAAAAGCCTGCTGCTGTATGCGGTGACAGACCGTCACTGGCTGCAGGAGGGGGAAACCCTGTACAGCCAGGTGGAACAGGCCCTGCGAGGCGGCGCCACCTTCGTGCAGCTGCGGGAAAAACATCTGGATAAAGAAGCATTTCTGGCGGAAACACGGGAAATCAAAGACCTGTGCAGGAAATACAATGTTCCCTTCGTCATCAATGATGATGTGGACATCGCACTGGCGGTGGACGCAGACGGCGTCCATGTGGGACAGGATGACATGGAAGCCGGTGATGTGCGGGCCAAGCTGGGACCGGATAAGATCATCGGCGTATCGGCCCACACGGTGGAGGAAGCCTTACGGGCACAGGAACGGGGCGCAGATTATCTGGGAGCCGGTGCGGTTTTTCCCACCGGATCCAAGGACGATGCTGAAGATATGAGTCATGAGACGCTGCAGGCGATCTGCGAGGCAGTGGACATTCCGGTCATTGCCATCGGCGGAATCACCCGCAGCAATGTGAAGGAACTATCCGGGCGAGGCCTCTGCGGCATCGCAGTCATCAGTGCCATCTTCGGTCAGCCGGAGATTGAAAAAGCCGCTGCTGAGCTGAAGCAGCTGACGGAAGAAATGGTGGCCGAAAAATGATCCGGGGCATGATATTCGACGTGGACGGCACACTGCTGGATTCTTCCTATGTGTGGGAAGACGCAGGAGCCAGATATCTGGAAAACCGGGGTATCGCTGCAGAAGAAGGGCTGGGCAGGAAGCTGTTCACCATGACGCTGGAAGACGGCGCACGCTATCTGAAGGACACCTACCATCTGCCGCTGGAAGCAGAGGAAGTGCTGGAAGGCGTGCTGCAGGTGGTGGAGGACTTCTATTATCACGAAGCACAGCTGAAGGAGGGAGCCATTGACTTTCTCTGCCGGCTCCATGAAAAGGGAATTCCCATGGTCATCGCCAGCTCCAGCAAAAAAGAGCACATTGAGGCAGCACTTTCCCGGCTGGGCGTGCTGCAGTATTTCAAAAAAGTATTCACCTGCAGCGAAGCGGGGGCAGGAAAGGAACAGCCGCGTATCTTTTTCCAGGCAGCAGACTGTCTTGGGGCACATCCTGAAGAAATCTGGGTGGCGGAAGACGGTCTGTATGCCATGAAAACGGCTGCAGCCGCCGGGTTTCGTATTCTGGGCCTTTATGATGAAGGAAGCCGGCAAGACTGGGAAGAAATCCGGAGCACCGCAGACCTTGCGTTAGAAAACCTGAAAGGGTTTGATATATTTTGGGAGAGGGCAGAAGCACGCTGAAACGGCGTGAAGCATGCAGCATTCCCTGCGGCAGATTGGGGGCACCACCTTCTGTCGCGTAATAAAATTAGTGCAAATGTTCAAAGCAAGAAAGGAAGCAAAAAATGAGAACAGCATTAACAATCGCTGGAAGTGACTCCAGCGGAGGCGCCGGCATCCAGGCAGATATCAAGACCATGCTCGCCAATGGCGTATATGCCATGAGCGCGATCACGGCCCTGACTGCACAGAATACCACCGGCGTCACGGCAATCATGGACGTAACTCCTGATTTCCTGAAAGAACAGATTGAAAACGTATTCACCGATATCCGTCCGGATGCAGTGAAAATCGGCATGGTTTCCGCCAGTCCTCTGATCGAAACCATTGCGGAAGAACTGAAAAAATTCGATGCGGCAAACATCGTGGTGGACCCGGTGATGGTGGCCACCAGCGGGGCGAAGCTGATCAGCGACGAGGCAGTCGCCACCCTGAAGGAAAAGCTGCTGCCTCTGGCTGCGGTCCT
The DNA here is from genome assembly GCA_051883035.1 of Anaerovoracaceae bacterium. Classification (GTDB taxonomy): domain Bacteria; phylum Bacillota; class Clostridia; order Peptostreptococcales; family Anaerovoracaceae; genus RGIG7179. The sequence goes on from JBJESY010000321.1 coordinate 6,817, forward strand.
GACACCGAACATTCCGGAAGCAGAGGTGCTGGCAGATCTGATGCCAGGCTCCATACGGAATGAAGAGGACATGCTGTCGGCAGCACGAACCATCAGCGAGAACTATCACTGTGCGGTTCTGTGCAAAGGCGGCCATCAGATTAACGATGCCAACGACCTGCTGTACCATGATGGTACATACCGCTGGTTCTACGGCAAACGCATCGACAATCCAAATACCCACGGCACCGGCTGCACCCTGTCCAGCGCCATCGCCTCCAATCTGGCCAAAGGCTGCGATCTGGAGACTGCAGTTCGGCGGGCCAAGGAATACATTTCCGGTGCACTGGCAGCCATGCTGGATCTGGGGAAGGGCAGCGGCCCCATGGATCACGGCTTTGCCCTTCATGGAAGCAGTTTCGCAGAAGATCCGGATGCAGGCTGTGACGCAGATGCATGCTGTGATTCGGATGCACACTGCGGAAAGGAGGCTGACCGGTAATGGAAAAGCGTACTTCTTTATTTGATAACGGCCTCATCTGGTTCGGGGCAGGCGTATCCATCGCCGAGATCCTGACCGGAACCTATCTGGCACCACTTGGGATGAGCAAAGGCCTGGCGGCTATCGTCATCGGCCACATCATCGGCTGCATCATGTTGTTTCTGGCCGGCGTCATCGGCGGACGGGAGCGTCTGTCTGCCATGGAATCGGTAAAGCTCAGCTTCGGACAGAAAGGCGGACTGCTTTTCTCCATCCTCAATGTGCTGCAGCTGGTGGGCTGGACGGCCATCATGATCTATGACGGCGCACTGGCAGCCGACGGCGTCATGGCGGCGGGACAGTGGATCTGGTGCCTGGTTATCGGCGGCCTGATCCTGCTGTGGATCTTTATCGGCATTACCAACCTGGGCAAGGTGAACGTGGTGGCCATGGGCGCCCTCTTCATCCTGACCCTGATTCTGAGCAAAATCATTTTTTCCGGCAGTTCCGGTGCGGTGTTCGCCGCAGAGGATGCCATGACTTTCGGTGCCGGTGTGGAGCTTTCTGTGGCCATGCCTCTTTCCTGGCTGCCGCTGATCAGCGACTACACCCGGGAAGCGAAGGATCCTGTGAAGAGTTCTGCAGTCAGTGCGGTGGTTTACGGTCTGGTCAGCAGCTGGATGTATCTGATCGGCATGGGTGCGGCCATCTTTACAGGAGAGTATGATATTGCACAGATCATGCTGAAGGCCGGTCTTGGAATCGCAGGGCTGCTGATCATTGTCTTTTCCACGGTGACCACCACCTTCCTAGATGCCTGGTCCGCAGGCATTTCCACCGAGTCCATCTTCAGTGGTCTGTCCGGAAAGAAGGTGGCCCTGGTGGTGACTGTACTGGGCACCATTGCTGCCATCGTGTATCCGATGGACAACATCACCAACTTCCTGTATCTGATCGGCTCCGTATTCGCACCTATGATCGCCATTCAGATCGCCGACTGCTTCCTTCTGAAGCGGAAGAGCAGCGATACCTTCGACTGGGTGAACCTGATTGTCTGGCTGGCAGGCTTCATCGCCTATCGGATCCTCATGGGCATCGACATGCCGGTGGGAAATACCTTGCCGGACATGGTTATCACCATCCTGCTCTGCGTCATCGTAAGGAAGATTGTGAAAGTTTCTGCTTAAGAAATCATCTGATGTGATGTCTTTCCTTTCACTTTCTGGAAACGAGGTAAAATTCGAGAAAAAAAGTAAAGTATCTAACGCTTGTTGTTCAACAACAAGGTGATTACTGCGATTACAAACAAAAACTGCAAAGAAATCCTTGACTTTCCGCCCGCAGCAAAGTAAAATATTATAGTACGTTTTTTACGTGCATCAACTGAATCAACAGACGTTGAAGGAACCAGTAGCAGGATGTAAGAACCTTACAGAGAGCCGTCTGCGGGAGACGAGATGCAAAATCCGGGAGAACGGATTTTGCGAAGTGCCCTGTGGTGAGAGGACGGTGGTGAAGTCCGTGTGAATATCACTCCGGAGTCTGACACGCTAATGAGAGGCGGCCTTGATGGAGGCGGCAACTAGGGTGGTACCGCGGTTAGGAATAATCGTCCCTAAATCAATTTTTGATGTTGGTTTGGGGATTTTTTTTATACCGGTAAACCAAAATCAGAACGAAAACTTATATTTAAGTATTTAGTACGTAGGTAATTGCGAAACGAATTTCCGAGAATGGAGAATTGAGGGGAAGACTCTGGA
>JBJESY010000322.1:0-8986 GCA_051883035.1 Anaerovoracaceae bacterium
TTCTCTTCCTCCAGCCACCGGACGGCGTTTTCCATCCGCTTCATGGCTTCTTCCACCATGCTGCGAGGCATGGCCACATTGATCCGCTCATAGCCCTGTCCCTCTTCACCGAAAATGTATCCTTCATCCAGTGCCAGATGGCCCACCTGCTGCATGGCCTGCTTCAGCTTCCGGTAGTCCGGCGTTCTGCCCTCAGGATTTCTGTCCGATGTCTGGTCGCTCGCAGATTTTCCTTCCGGCTTCTGTTCTCCGCCGCCAGACTGCATGCTGCAGTATGCCCTCAGGTCAATCCACACCAGATAGGTTCCCTGGCAGTCTGCCACGGCAGCCTCTGGCAGATGGTCACGCACAAACTGCCGGATGAAAGCAATATTTCCGTCCAGATAGGACCGCAGCTGATCCAGCCAGTTTTCCCCGTCACCATAGGCAGCCATGGCCGCCGTCATGCTCAGAGGATTCCCCATGAAAAGATCCAGCTGGTCCACGGCAGTCTTCTCCCACTTCAGCCGGAATTCCCTGCCCGGGATGATGATGTTGCTGATGGAAAGTCCGGCCAGATTGAAGGTTTTGGTCGGTGCGGTGCAGGTGATAATCTTTTCGCAGAAGGCAGGACAGAGTTCCTCTGCCAGCTTCAGCAGCGGTGTATGTACGGTGCCGGTGCGGGTCAGGTCGCAGTGAATCTCATCGCAGATAATCCATTTCCCGTGGCGCTGACAGATTTCCAGTACCTGCTGCAGTTCCTGACGTGTCCAGACTCGGCCGGCTGGATTGTGCGGACTACAGAGAATCATCCCCTTCACGCTGTCATCTGCCATGGCCTGCTCCAGACCGCCGTAGTCCATCACATAATCAAAGCACTGCGGATCTTCGCAGTCCCGGTTCCGGCGAACCAGCGGATTATTTACCACTTTGCGGCCATTGGCCTGAATGGCACTCATGAACGGATAATACACCGGCTTCTGAATCACGATGCCGTCGCCCGGCTCCGTCAGCGCCTGGACGAGAACGGAGATGGCAGGCACTACCCCAGGACTGAACACGATATGTACAGGATCGATATTCCATCCGAACCGATGGGCAAACCAGCCGGTCACCGAATCCAGATATGCCTTGCTTTCGAACACCGTGTAGCCGAAAATACCGTGATTCACCCGTTCATGCATTGCGTTGATCACCGGCTGCGGGCAGGCGAAGTCCATGTCGGCAATCCATGCGGAAACAGAATCCGGCGGACAGCCCTTCGGCATCTGATCCGTTTTGCAGGCAAGAGTGCCCTTGCGATCAATGATTTTGTCGAAATCGTATATCGTCGAATCACGATGTTTCTCATTTCTTCCCATTTTATTTCTCTCCCTTCTTCCACTCCAGAATCTGCTCCAGCCGCTCCTTCACGGCCTTCTCCCGGCCCTGCACGCCGGGGCGGTAATACCGCCGTCCCGCCACAGAATCCGGCAGGCACTGCATACGGGTCAGTTTTTCTTCCGTATCGTGGGCATATTCATAATTCTTTCCGTAGTCCAGCTCCTTCATCAGCTTCGTCGGCGCGTTGCAGATCTGCTTCGGCACCGGCTCGGCAGGCAGGGTCCGCACATCCTTCTTGGCCATTTCGCAGGCCATGTACAGAGCATTGGACTTGGCCGTCATGGATAAGTATACCACGGCATGGGTCAGATGTACATCGCACTCCGGCATCCCCAGAAAGTGGCAGGCCTGATAGGCGGCCACCGCCACCTGCAGGGCATTGGAATCGGCCATGCCCACATCCTCGCTGGCGAACCGGATCAGGCGCCGGGCGATATACAGCGGATCCTCTCCGCCGTCCAGCATCCTGCAAAGCCAGTACACCGCCGCATCCGGATCGCTGTTTCGCATGGACTTATGGAGAGCGGAGATCAGGTTATAGTGCTCCTCTCCGTTCTTATCGTATAACAGCGATCTGCGATTCATGCACTGGGCCAGCACCTCCGCCGTCACATGCACCGTTCCGTCAACGGACACCTCACCGTTAAGCACCGCCATTTCCAATGTGTTCAGAGCGGTTCGGCCGTCCCCGTTGGCAAACCTGGCAACGGCGGCAATCTCTTCCTCTCCCATTTCCACCTTCATAGAACCCATACCCTTCGGGCTGGTCAGGGCATGGCGGAGCAGCTTGCACAGATCCTCCTCTTCCAGAGCTTTCAGCACGAAAACCTTGCATCGGGACAAAAGCGCCGAATTGATCTCAAAGGATGGGTTTTCGGTGGTGGCACCCACCAGAATAATGCTGCCCTTTTCCACATAAGGCAGGAAGGCATCCTGCTGCGCCTTGTTAAATCGGTGGATTTCGTCGATGAACAGCAGCGTCCGCATGCCCATTTTCCGGCTTTCCTCCGCCCGGTCCATGACAGAGCGCACCTCCTTGATGCCGCTGGTGACTGCGCTGAATTCGATGAAATCCGCTCGGGTCATTTTCGCAATGATCCGTGCAAGTGTTGTCTTTCCCACCCCCGGCGGGCCCCAGAAAATCATGGACGAGATCTGATCCTTCTCGATGAGCTGGCGAAGCAGCTTCCCGGGTCCCAGCAGGTGCTGCTGTCCCACATATTCATCCAGAGTTTCCGGCCGCAGCCGGCTGGCCAGCGGCGCACTGGTTTTTCTGTCGTCAAAAAGACTCATCTGTTCCATCATCTCACATCTTCCTCCTCTCCGGCACCTGATTCCTCTGCTGCAAAAAATTTCCGGTATTCCTCCTGGAACACGCTGCCCTTGCGCCAGATGAACGCGAACTCGTGCTGCACCGAAAAATCTTCCAATTCCACTTTTACCAGCTGACCCGACGCCAGCTCTTTCTCCACGGCCCGTTCATACAGAAACGTAATGCCGCAGCCGGCTTCCGCCAGACTTTTGATGGCGCTGATGTTGTTGATCTGAATATAATTCGCAAAATCCTCCAGGCCGAAGTTTTTCTCTTTCAGATTTTTTTCCAAAATCTCCCGAGTTCCCGAACCCTCTTCCCGCACAAGCAGGGTTTCAGAGAGCAGGTCACGGATCTTTCTTTTCTCCCGGGCCTTCCCCCTCAAAATCCGCTCTGCGGCGGGCTTTCCGCAGACGCAGATATAATTTTCCAGAGAATAGACCGCATAGTCATATTCCTTCTTTTCGAAATACCCTTCCACCAGGGCGAAATCGATTTCACCCTGATCCAGAAGCTCGGTCAGCCGCCGTGTATTGGCCACCTCCACCAGGATCCGGTCCTCCGGATGGTCCTGCAGATAGGCTTTCACACGGTCCGCAACCAGCGTCTCCCCCACCGTCAGCGTCGCCCCCAGGCGCAGCTGACGCCGTCCGCCCGCGGCATGAACGATTTTGCGAAGAAATTCCTGATCATGAACCATGGTGGTTGCCACACTGAGAATCTGCTGGCCGGCCTCGGTAAGAAACATCTTCTTCCCCTCGTATCGGAACAGCGGCGTGCCGTATTCGTTCTCCAGCCAGCGGATGTGCTGGGACACCGTGGGCTGAGTGATGGACAGGCTTTCTGCTGCCCGGGTAAAGTTCATATATTTGCAGACTTCAATGAACGTATGAATGCGAAAATCCAGCATGGCCGGCCTCCTTTCCTGACTTCTTCTGCCTTCAGTATATCATAATTATTTATTATTGTTAAATATATTTTTATAATTTTACATTATCGTTAATTCGTATTATAGTGATACATGGAAAACATCAGAAATGACATACTATATACAATGTAAAAAAGGAGAACACACCATGAATTTCATTCAGGAAAAAGGCAAGGGACTGCTCCTCTGCCTGATCATCGCTGTACCGAGCTGGTTTCTGGGCCAGCAGTTTCCCATCATCGGCGGTCCGGTCATTGCCATCATCGCCGGCATGATCCTGACCCTGCTGCTGAAGGACAAGTCCGCCTTCCAGGCCGGCATCACCTTCACATCGAAAAAGATCCTGCAGTGGGCCGTCATTCTGCTGGGCTTCGGGCTGAATCTTTCCGTGGTCATCACCACCGGCAAGCAGTCCCTGCCGATCATCATCGCGACCATCACCACATCCCTGGTGATTTCCTACGTGCTCTGCCGCGTGCTGAAGATGCCTTCCAAAATCTCCACTCTCGTGGGTGTGGGCTCGTCCATCTGCGGCGGAAGTGCGGTGGCTGCCACTGCACCGGTTATTGATGCTGACGACGAAGAAGTGGCGCAGGCCATTTCCGTCATCTTTTTCTTCAACGTGGTTGCCGCTCTGGTGTTCCCTTCACTGGGAAATGCCATCGGCTTTGACACCACCAGCGGGGAAGCCTTCGGTATCTTTGCCGGTACCGCAGTCAACGACACTTCTTCTGTCACTGCAGCAGCATCCACCTGGGACAGCATGCATAACCTGGGCTCTGCAACCCTGGATAAAGCAGTCACCGTCAAGCTGACCAGAACACTGGCCATCATCCCGATTACTCTGGTACTGGCCTTCTGGCAGGCCCATAAAGCGAAAACCGCTGCCGATGGAGCAGAAGGTGCAGGCTCCGGCTTTGACTTTAAGAAATCCTTCCCGTTCTTCATCATTTACTTCATCGCAGCGTCCCTGATCACCACGGTGGCCGGAAGCTTCGGTGTGCCGGCTTCCTTCTTCGCGCCGGTGAAGACCCTGAGCAAATTCTTCATCGTGCTGGCCATGGCAGCCATCGGTCTCAACAGCAACATCGTGAAGCTGATCAAAACCGGCGGCAAGCCGCTGTTCATGGGCTTCTGCTGCTGGGTGGGCATCACCGGTGTCAGCCTGATCATGCAGCACGTGATGGGGCTCTGGTAAAGCACTCTGCGCTATTGATAATTTCTGAAGCTTGTGGTATACTACACATGAAAGTTGCGACGCAAACGTCGCAAGTGTGAGGTGACTGTCATGATTAAGCGAGATTCTTATTTGAATCGCATGATTCATAACATGTGGAATGGTGAGATCAAAGTGATTACCGGCATACGTCGCTGCGGGAAATCAGTACTGCTGTTTGATCTTTTTTATGAGTATCTTCTCTCGCATGGAGTTCAGGAAGATCACATCATAAAAATTGAATTGGACCAGAGACGTTACTATAAGTTTAGAAATCCAATCGTGCTTTGTGAATACGTAGAGGCCCTTGTTGCGGAAAAGAAAGATGAAAAATTCTATCTTTTCATCGATGAGGTTCAACTTACCATAAATGTGATTGACAAAGAAAAAGGTGGAATTGATGTTTCCATCTATGATATGCTGAACGAACTCAAAGCATATAAGAATTTGGATGTATATGTGACCGGCAGTAACTCTAAGGGGCTGTCAAAAGACATTGCCACAGAGTTTCGCGGTCGTGCCACTCAGATTCATGTATATCCTCTGTCCTTTGAAGAGTATTACTCCCATGTAGGTGGTGACGAGCGAAAGGCTCTGGATGCCTATATGCTTTATGGTGGTATGCCGCGGTTGCTGGCGTTAACAGATGAAAAGGATAAAAAAGATTATTTATCTTCCCTGTACAGCGAATTGTATATAAAAGATATTGTAGAGCGTAATGGGATTGAACGTGAGGATATTCTCAACGATATTCTGGATTTCCTCGCCTCACAGATCAGCTCTCTGACGAATCCTTCGAATATTGCGAATGCACTGACCAGCATGAAAAACGAAAAAGTCAACTCCACACTGGTTTCAAACTATGTTCAGCACATTATAGATTCTTTCCTTGTTACTATGGTGAAGCGCTATGATGTGAAAGGAAAGTCCTATTTCAAGTATCCGAACAAATACTACTATACAGATATTGGCCTTCGCAATGCCAGATTGAATTATCGTCAATATGATCCCGGCCATATTATGGAAAACATCATCTATAACGAACTCCTGCGTCGAGGATATTCTGTTGATGTTGGCGTAGTGACCGACCGTACCGGCGGTGCAAACGTGCAAAAGGAAGTTGACTTCGTCGTAAATGATGCAGACAAAAAAATCTATATCCAGTCTGCCTTCCAGATGGATACGGAAAAAAAGGAAACCTCTGAACTTGCATCTTTGCTGCTGACAAAGGACTTTTTCAAAAAAATTATTGTACGCATGGATATTCCTCATAATTTCTATGATGCCAACGGAATTTTCCATTGCAACCTCATAGACTTTCTGCTTGGTCGGGTAGAACTGTTTTAACCAATTTACTCCAGGATCGGTTCTCCCCGTTCATACAGATCCTCATTGACCTCTGCCAGACTCCTGCCATGTGAGAGATCAAACAGAATAATACTGTCTCTGCGGTTTCGCGCATACAGGGGTGCGAAGCTGCTTCGTTTCAGCAGGCTCTGTGTTTCCTCCATCGTTGCCTTCAAAGCGAAACAGAAGCACAGCAGTTTGTCCCGGGACGGCCTTCTGGTTCCCGACAAAATCTGATATCCATATACCTCATTGAGATTGCTCTCCCGCACAGCCTGCGCCCGGGTCATGCCCCTGGCCTCCAGCAGAGACTGCAGCTGTGCCGTCAGACTGTCCTCCGCCAGCTCCTCTTCATTCTCCATGAAATAGCCATCCAGATTTGCATAATCCTTCAGTTCTTTTTCCAGTATCTCTGTACTTTTACCCTTTGGTTTCATAGTCACTTACCGCGGAATATCCCCGCCGCTTAAATTATCATCATACACCGCCCGGCTGCCGCCGATAAACTTCGGCCGCGTCCGCGCGCAGATCAGCACGGCCTCTCCGATTTTGTCCAGAGACAGTCGTACGGGAACTGCAACCTTCTTCAGATGCATGCCGATCAGGGTTCTGCCGATATCCATACCGGCGTCCGCCTTGATCTCCTCCACCGCCACCGGACATTTGGCATTCTGATACACCGTCATGGCAAAGGATCCGCCGGCGTGCGGCTGGGGCACCACATTGACGATTTCCGTGCCGGGAAGGAGGGCTTCCTTCTCCACGATCACCGCACGGTTCAGGTGTTCACAGCACTGGGCCGCCAGATAAATGCCTTTCGGCTGCAGCACGCTCTGGATGCCCTCATAGATGGCTCCGGCCGCATTGATATCCGAACCCTTGCCGATGTGCAGCCCCACCACCTCGCTGGAACTGCAGCCGACGATCAGGATGTCCCCCTGCTTTAGCTTCGCGGTCTCCACCAGCTCGGAAGCCGCAGTTTTCGCCTGCTCCCGGATTTCTTCATAGGTATAACTCATAACACTTCACCTCTTCTGTATGGCCGACCCCAGAGGCCAGCCGAATCTGTATCCTGACTTACAGCTGCCAGCTGTTCAGGTATTTTTCCTGTTCCGGCGTCAGGGTATCGATCTCGATGCCCCAGGCTGCCAGCTTTCTTCTGGCCACTTTATCGTCAATCTCTCCGGAAACATCGATGACCTTATGCTCCAGCTTCTGATAGTTTTCCTTCACATACATGGCGGAAAGGGCCTGAACTGCGAAGCTCATATCCATGATTTCCGCAGGATGTCCGTCGGCAGCGGCGATGTTCACCAGCCGGCCCTCGGCGATGACATTGACCCACTTGCCGTTCGGCAGCTTGTAGCCCATGATGTTCTTTCTGGTTTCTTTCTTTTCCACGCAGGCCTTCTCCAGACCTTCCATATCCACCTCGCAGTTGAAGTGGCCGGCATTGGTCAGGATGGCGCCGTCCTTCATCTTCAGCATATGGTCCACGGTGATGGTCCATGCACAGCCGGTGGCGGAAACGAAGATGTCGCCCAGCGGTGCTGCCTGTTCCATCTTCATCACCTGGAAGCCGTCCATTTTCGCTTCGATGGCCTTCACCGGATTGATCTCCGTCACAATGACGCTGGCACCCAAGGACGCTGCACGCATGGCGATGCCGCGGGAACACCATCCATAGCCCACAACCACAACCGTCTTGGCAGCGATGATCAGATTGGTATTCCGCATAATGCTGTCCCAGGTGGACTGGCCGGTGCCGTACCGGTTATCGAACAGATGCTTGCAGTCTGCATCGTTGACTGCAACCATCGGGAATTTCAGAATGCCTTCCCGTTCCATGGCTTTCAGACGGATCACGCCGGTCGTGGTTTCTTCACAGCCGCCCCAGACTTCTTCTGCCAGATCCGGCCGGCGGTCATGGAGAAAGCTTACCAGATCGCAGCCGTCATCGATGACAATATTCGGCTTGCAGGACAGGCACATTTCGATATGGCGGTCATACTCCTCCTGGGTCGCACCGTGGTATGCATACACCTTCAGGCCGCTGTCGGCCAATGCTGCGGCCACATCATCCTGGGTGGACAGCACGTTGCTTCCGGTAACAGACATATCCGCACCGCCGGCAGCCAGCACCAGACACAGATATGCCGTCTTGGCTTCCAGGTGTACGGAAAGGGAAATCTTTACACCCTCAAACGGCCTGGTCTGACGGAACTCCTCTTCCAGACCGGACAGCAGCGGCATATGACTCTTTACCCATTCAATTTTCTGATGGCCGGACGGTGCCAGAGCCATATCTCTCACTTCATATTGCTTCATTTTTTCTCTCCTGTGATTTCTCAATTGTTTCTCAACGATTTCTCAAAATATATTCTCCCGGCTATTCCACAGTGACGGACTTCGCCAGATTCTTTGGCTTATCAATGTTGCAGCCCCGTTCTTTAGCCACATAGTAGGCAAACAGCTGCAGCGGCACCACCGACAGCAGCGGCGTGATCTCATCCCTGCATGCCGGAATGTAGATGACCTCATTGCTGTGGGCTTCGATGGCCGTATTGCCCTCCTTGGCGATGGACAACACGTGGGCTCCTCTTGCCTTGACTTCCTGAATGTTGGAAAGCATCTTTTCATAAAGGAAATCCTGGGTGGCCAGTGTCACCACCAGTGTGCCCGGCTCCATCAGCGCAATGGTGCCATGCTTCAGTTCTCCCGCCGCGATGGCAAAAGAGTTGATATAGGAAATTTCCTTCAGCTTCAGAGAGCCCTCATAGGATACGGAGGAATCCAGTCCCCGGCCGATGAAAAATACCTG
>JBJESY010000323.1:0-1772 GCA_051883035.1 Anaerovoracaceae bacterium
TTCCTGTGGAAGGCTGGATAGCCTGCAGATCATCATATCGAACACAACAGAGGCCGGTATTGTATATTCTGAAACAGATCGTCTGGAAGACCGTCCGGCTGCAAGCTACCCCGGTAAGCTTACGCAGCTGCTTTATGAAAGATTCTGCTGGTGTGACGGAAATCCCGAAAAAGGCGTCACGCTTCTTCCTGTGGAATTGATTGATCAGAACGGAGATGCCCTGAAGTCCTGCGTGCTTCGATTGGCAAAACGATGGAATCTTCCATCCGCTTTTACAAACTGGCTCAATACCAGCTGCAGCTTCTGCAATACCCTCGTAGACAGAATCGTTTCCGGTTATCCGGCGCAGGAAGCAGACCTGCTTTTTCAAAATCTTGGGTACACGGACAATTTGCTGACTGTTGCAGAACCTTTCGGTTTGTGGGTGATTGAAGCAGACGAGAAAATCCGTCAGGAAATATTTCCGTTCTGTCCATCGATTCCAATTCTCTTCACGGAGAACCAGAAGCCATATAAAGAAAGAAAGGTTCGAATTCTCAATGGCGCCCACACTTCCTTTGCCATGTTAGCCTGGCTCTGCGGCATGGACTATGTGAGAGAAGCAATGCACGATCCGGAAATCCGTGAATATATACAGCGAGTTCTGTTCCGTGAAGTGATACCGTCTCTTTCCCTGCCGGAAGCCGAGCTGGTGGATTTTGCCCAGGCGGTGCTTGAACGGTTCGAAAACCCCTTCGTGAATCATGCCCTGCTGTCCATTTCGCTGAACTCTGTTTCCAAATGGCGCACCCGCTGTCTTCCGACGCTCGTTACCTACGTAGAAAAATTCGGCTCTCTGCCGCAGTGTCTGACCTTCTCTCTTGCTGCCTTACTGAAGTTTTATAAGAGTACCGTACGTGAGTCAGATGGAAAGACCTGTACTGTAAATGATGATTCAACCATACTGGATTTTTTTGCTGACCACGCAAATGCGGACAATGCTTCGCTGGTATCGGACTACTTTTCTGCCGTTGAATTTCACGGCATGAATCTTTGTACGATTCCGAATTTGCAGGAAACAGTGACAGACCATCTGAACGCCATGGATGTGATGGGCGTTCGCGGTGCTCTGGCATCGTTTCTGAAAGGAGAGGTACGTCATGAATAAATGGATTCGCATACAGGAGCAGGATAATGTGGCCGTTGCGCTCTGTCCGCTGCAGGCGGGCGACTCTATTGATATCCCGCAGTTTGATCTGACACTGAAAGAGGATATTCCGCAGGGGCATAAATTTTCTCTCACCAGGATTCCACAGGGAGCCGCTGTGATCAAATATGGTGCACAGATTGGTACGGCACAGGAAGAAATCCCTGCCGGCATGCATGTTCACAGCCATAATCTGAAAACTGCCCTGCGTGAAGCCGAAGAATATTCCTATCATCCTGTCGAAATCGATTCTGCTTTTAAAACAAATGGTGTAAAAAAGGATGTTCCCTGTTTTCAGGGTTATAGAAGAAAAGACGGTTCCGTTGGAATTCGAAATGAAATATGGATTATCCCAACCGTCGGCTGCGTCAACAGTATCGGTCATAAAATCGCTGCTCTGGCGAAGTCCCAGTATGAATCATTGAAAGGAATCGATGACATTGTTGCTTTCCAGCATCCTTACGGCTGCTCTCAGCTTGGAGATGATCAGGAAAATACGCGAAAAATTCTGGCAGATCTCTGTATGCACCCAAATGCGGGAGGCGTACTTCTTCTGGGGCTGGGATGTGAAAACAGCGGTGTAGCG
>JBJESY010000324.1:0-1753 GCA_051883035.1 Anaerovoracaceae bacterium
CACTGGGATGTATTCGGTCAGCACGGCATGGAAGCCCTGCAGGCGATCCTTCATTCGGATGCCTTCGACCGGAAGGCCTTTTTCTCGCTGTTGGATCAGGAGGAAGACGCAGACAGGAAGACCCTCCCTGCAATCGCCGAAATGGCCGGAAATCTTCGCATTTCCTTCGACAAGGGCGAAAACGAAAAACGGATTGCAGCGTTCCGAAAGGTGCTGCAGGAGAATGGGGATGAAACGCGCCTCAACGTCCTGAAACAGGTGGAGGTTCTGTCTAGCGCTCTGGAAAAGGGCTATGGATCCTTTATCGACCGGTTTTCAGTCATACGGCCGGAACCGCTGGGGCGTTTCGACAAGTCGGCGGTAAAAGTCATCACAGATTTTCTGAACGCATATCTGGAATATGGGGATGCGGCTACCGTTGGTGCCATCATCCCGAAACTTCTGGAAAAGACCGTGTCTTCGGAAATCAGCCGGGAAGGTGCCCTGCACATTACTTCCATGGAAGGTGCACTGACCTCTCCGCGAAAGAATCTCTATGTGTGCGGGCTTTCTGCTTCGGAGTTTCCGGGTAGCCCGACAGAGAACTACCTGCTGTTAGACAGCGACTTGCTCCTCTTCGGTGATTCGAATCAGGTGCCGACATCCGGGCAGAAGATTGGCCGTAAGAAGGACACCTTCCGGAATCTGCTGCAGACGGCTTCCGCTCTTGGCAGCCGGATCAGCCTTTCCTGGTCCGGATATGATATCGCTTCGCTGAAAGACTCCAATCCGTCTTCGGTCCTTTTCACTTGCTTCGAAACGGAGCATCCCGGCGCTTCCACCGATGATTTTCGGAATGCGGTGCATCCGTTTGCATATTTCCAAGAGCAGATCACAAGTACCCGCCAGGTCGCATCCGCTTATGCCGGAGGTCTGGTTTTCGATTCGTCGCCGGTCTGTGTGGATCTGCCGGATGCGGGTGAGCTCCTTAAAAAAAGCTGGTCGCCGTCTGCACTGGACGTTTTCTTCCAGTGCCCGAGACGCTTTTATCTGACACGCATCGTGGGGATTCCTGACGAGGTGGAAGATGATCCGTTTACGGTAATCGACGCAAAAACGCTGGGCAGTCTTGCCCATGCCATGATGCAGCAGCTGGCGGAAGAAAGCATGACGGAACCACAGTTTCTGCAGCTGTGCGAAGCTGCCTTCGACCGGTTCCTCACCGAAAGGCCGCCGATCCATACCCATGATGCGGAGAAAGAGAAAGCCGATTTCCTGAAAATGATGCAGACATCATACCGGATGGATCCCGGCAATGAAGTTCTTTCCTCGGAAACAGAATACGCCTTCACCCATCCCTGCGGCATCCGGCTGAAAGGGTTCCCGGACCGGCTGGAAAAGGAACCGGACGGCAGCCTGATCATCGCTGACTTTAAGACCAAACGGCGATTCGACCATAGAAAAGACGATATCAATACCTGCCTCCAGGTGGTGGTTTATGCATGGCTCTGCGAACAGGCCGGCTATCCTGTGACCCGCTGCGACTACCGGTACATTCGAAAAGGAAAGACCATCTCCTGCACCTACGATGTTTTGCGAAAAGCACAACTGGAAGAAAAGCTGCAGCAATTCAAAGACGCACTCACCGCGAATCGTTTCCCGCGGAATCCGGGAAAGCAGGATGAAAACTGCAGATACTGCAAGCTGAGCGATGTATGCGTCTGGGACGAGCCATCGGAAAACACAGAAGAAACGGAGGGAACGAAACATGCCT
>JBJESY010000325.1:0-8857 GCA_051883035.1 Anaerovoracaceae bacterium
CGAACGATTTCGCAGGCCCTGTGGGCCGAGGACTAAGTGAGTACCATAACATCCCAACATATTATACACTAAAACGGCTTGAGAAAAAAGCGGTAATCTGCTAAAATATATATGTGAATTCGGTGTGCAGGAAAAATGGATACTGACCCGCCAAAAGGAGAAATGAGATTATGAAAAAAATTAAGGATTTTCTTTACGATAAAAACGACATTCTGATTGCCCTTCTGATCCTGGTGGCAGCAGCCTTCCTGATTCTGTGGCGCATGGAGGTCATCATGGCATACCCGCAGACTGTTTTCAGCAGTGGAGATGATTCTTCGGTGCAGCTGGAAGACGGCGATGCTGCAGACAGTCAGAGCGGCGACGGAGAAAATGCGGATGGCGATCAGAATACCGGTGACGACAACCAGACGGGGGATGGCGATAATCAGGGTGCGGATGCACTCTTTGCAGACGGCATGCTGACCCGGGATGTGGAAGTCAATGTAACCGGAACCAGCGCCACTGCAGCAGTGAACTGCCTGGTGGATGCCGGCCTCTTTGAAGATTACGCGGAATATCAGCAGATTTGTGCAGATACCGGCCTGAACCATGAAAAGGTCAGCGCCGGCACCATGTTGTTTGAAAAAGGGTCCACGAAAAAGGATATTGCACGCAAGATCAACTGGAGCTGATTACAGCTTCGCGGTATGTGCCGCGTTTCTTTCAGCGTTCGATGAGCTCGATTACTTTCTGTAATCGGGCTCTTTGTTTATTGTCCATCATGGTCATCAAGCTGCGCAACATGGCCGCCTGCTTTCCGTAGGGGATGCCTCTGGCTGCCAGCTGATCCCGCATTCGCAGAATCTCCCGTTTCAGTTCTTCATCCGATTTCCCTTCCATGCGGCGAAGGTCTCCCTGAGAAATGCCCGGATTTCCCGACAGTCCCAGCTGCTGTGCGATATCGGCGATCATAGTATCATCGAGATTCAAGTTTCTACCTCCTGTTTCTTTCGATTTGAATTCTTCTTTACAGTATGCACAGGCAGCCGGAAAATTTCATATTATATTTCAGAAGGTCAGAGCAGCCTGCGGCTGACAGAAAGGTCAGGTAATAATATGGCACCTTTTGGGAAAAACACGGAAATACTGGGACTGGTGCTGGTCCTCGTCCTGCTTGGCGGACAGTCCGGAAATAAGCACGGAGCCGGGACAGGATATTTTGGGACGTCAAATGCAGGGCTTCCCATTCCGGCCATTCCTCTGGGATCCTTTTCCCGCGACATGCATCGGGTGGTGGAAGTGATGGATCATATGTCAAGTCTGGGACAGATGGCAGGAATCCCGCAGCTGTCCGGTTCGCCTCGATCCCACATTGAGGGTGCAGCGGATTCGGTTTCACAGGCCGTTTCTTCGGTACAGATTCCGGATATGCAGCAGCTGATGGAAATGGCAGGACCGTTCCTGGCGATGATGAACGGTCAGAATAAATAGGTTTTCGCGAAAAAACATGGTTTCTTTCCGCTGTCTGATGATGTATAATGTATAGGAGAAACTGACGACAATGGGAGGAAGATTACATGGCTTTAGTCACAACGAAAGAAATGTTCGCCAAGGCGCTGAAATCCGATTATGCCATCGGCGCGTTTAATGTAAACAATATGGAAATCATTCAGGGTATCGTCGATGCTGCTATTGAAGAGCGATCCGCCCTGATTCTGCAGGTTTCTGCCGGAGCCCGCAAGTATGCCAAGCCTGCTTATCTGGTGAAGCTGGTAGAAGCAGCGATTCTGGATACGGGGCTGGATATCGCACTTCATCTGGACCACGGTGAAAACTTCGACATCTGTAAGAAATGTGTGGATGACGGCTTCACCTCTGTCATGATCGACGGCTCCAAGCATCCGTTTGAAGAGAACATCCGCATCACCAGAGAGGTTGTGGAATATGCCCATGCCCATGGTGTCGTAGTGGAAGCCGAACTGGGAAGGCTGGCCGGTGTGGAAGATGCGGTTAACGTGGATGCCCGTTCCGCTACCTTCACTGATCCGGATGAGGCCGTGGAATTCGTAGAAAGAACCGGGGTGGATTCTCTGGCCATTGCCATCGGAACCAGCCATGGCGCATATAAGTTCAAGGGCGAGCCGTATCTGGATTTCGAGCGGCTGAAGACCATTCACAGCCTGCTGCCGGATACGCCGCTGGTACTTCACGGTGCTTCCACCGTACTGAAGGAATTCGTGGACAAGTGCAACCAGTATGGCGGCAATGTGGCCGGTGCCCAGGGTGTTCCGGAAGAAATGATTCGGGAAGCAGCCAAATACGGAATCTGCAAGGTCAACATCGACACTGACCTGCGTCTGGCCATGACAGCGGAAGTCCGCAAGTATCTGGCCGAAAACCCGGGGGAATTCGATCCTCGTAAATATCTGGGACCGGCCAGAGATGCCATCAAGGGCATGGTTCAGCATAAGATCAAGGACGTGCTGAACGCTTCCGGTTCGCTGGATAAATAACGGAATACATAATAAAAAAACCTGCAGTTTTCTGTCACTCATCACTCGACAGAGTCTGCAGGTTTTTTATTCGCAATTTCTCAACATTCCGTTCCCATTTTCAAAACATCCCCCGCAGCTGCCCGATGCTTCCCTCGAAGATCTGCGTGGCCCCGGGCAGGTTCTGAAAGTCTGCCGGACGTACAAGCGATGGGGCCTTTCCGAACTGTACCGCACCGGATTTCAACAGCACATAGGAAACGAACTGAGAGCAGAAAAAGTGACAACGTCTCTGATTCTCCACCCCGAAAAGGCACAGGATCAATCCAAGTATATTATACTGGTAAAGATCCATCTCTGCCTCCATTTCATTCAGAAGCCGTATCAGTTTTTTATGGCTGCGATTGGTAATCTTCAGCTCATACACCGCACATTCGATGTCGTTGGAATCCCCCATGAGACCCCGATTCACGCTTTCCCGCACAAACCCGGCCGGAAGATAAGAATATTTATATTTCCTTCCGAAGCTGTAAAGCTGGGTGAAGGTATTATCCAGTGAAAGCGCTGAGTGGGTGTAATGGTTTCCCGGTGCAGCATGAATACATCTGGACAGCATGGTGTTGGTTCTGGTAAGCAAAATATAGATGGTCTTCATCCTGCACCCTCCTGAAATAAAACAGCACTACAAAACGTGTCTGTGTCTCATAGTGCTATTATACCATATCTTTCTTGGATTTTTTTAACGATTTCTTAACAAAACCTTAATTTTTTGTAATCTTTTCCCTTCGATGGCGTTTCCTCTGTTTCTATTTTGCCCTATTTCGCCGAATTATGCTCTTTCAGCAACTGATGCTTCATATCCCACAGCTTCTGAGACAGATCCACATAATAGGTCTGCGGATTCTCAAACCGAAGTGTTTCATCCCACAGCGTATCCACCTGCTGTGCCGCATACGCCTTGATTTCCTCAATATCCGGACTTTCGTAAACGCACTGGCCCTTGTCGAAAACCTGTACCCGCAGATCTCTCACATAGTAATTCCGCAGTTTCTTCCGCTTCCATACTGCATTCGGGTCGAAGATTTCATATCCGTCCACTTCAGGAATGGTCTCATCCGCCAGGGTAATCACATCACCCAGGGCCTTGTTGGTATCCTTGTCATAGAGACGATACAGCTTCTTGAAGCCAGGATTGGTGATCTTCTCCACATTTTCGGAAATCTTGATCTTCGGCACCATGACACCGTCGGTTTCCAGCGCTGCCAGCTTATATACACCGCCGAAGACCGGTTCAGACTTGGCGGTAATGAGCCGTTCACCCACGCCGAAGGAGTCAATGCAGGCACCTTCCAGCAGTACATCCCGGATGATGTATTCGTCCAGAGAATTGGAAATGGTAATCTTGCAGTCCTGCAGACCTGCATCATCCAGCATCTTTCTGGCCTTTCTGGTCAGATAGGTGATGTCGCCGGAGTCGATTCGGATTCCCATCTTCCGCGGCTTCATTTCTTTGAACACGCGGATGGCCGCCGGCACGCCGGATTTCAGCACGTTATATGTATCCACCAGCAGAACGCAGTTGTCCGGATAAATCTCCGCGTATTTCTTAAAGGCGGAATATTCATCGGGATACATCTGCACCCAGCTGTGGGCCATGGTACCCAGTGCGGAAATGCCGTGATCCCGGTCCGCAATGGCGCAGGCGGTTCCTGCACAGCCGCCGATATAGGCAGCACGGGCACCGCTGATGGCTGCGTCTGCACCGTGGGCACGGCGGGTTCCGAATTCCATGACCGGACGACCCTTGGATGCCCGGACGATCCGGTTGGCCTTGGTGGCAATCAGGCTCTGGTGGTTGATGGTCAGCAGAATCATGGTTTCCACGAACTGGGCCTGCATCACAGGTCCCCGCACGGTGAGAATCGGTTCATGAGGGAAGATCGGCGTACCTTCCGGCACCGCCCATACGTCACAGGCAAATTTGAAATGACGCAGATAATCCAGGAACTCCTCGCAGAAGATTCCCTTTTTTCGCAGATATTCAATATCTTCCTCGGTGAAAGACAGGTTCTTCAGATAATCGATGACCTGCTCCAGTCCTGCCATGATGGCATACCCGCCGCCATCCGGCACCCGTCTGAAAAACATGTCGAAATACGCAATGTCATCTGCCATTCCTGTCTGAAAGTATCCGTTGGCCATGGTGATTTCATAGAAATCGGTCAGCATGGTCAGATTCAGGTCTTTTTTCATTTGTACTCCTCCGCATTTCACTGCACTGCCCGTAGTTCCCATTTTATCGTGCAAGCAGCTTTTTCAGGAACTGACCGGTATAGGATGCTTCACAGCGAGCAACCTCTTCCGGGGTTCCGCAGGTCACCAGAGTGCCGCCGCGGTCTCCTCCGTCCGGTCCCAAGTCGATGATATGATCGGCTCGTTTGATCACATCAAGATTATGTTCTATTACTACTACAGTATTACCCGCATCGACCAATTTGTCAAGCACTGATAATAATTTGTCAACGTCTGCGAAATGAAGTCCCGTGGTCGGCTCGTCCAGAATGTACAGGGTTTTGCCCGTGCTGCGCCGCGCCAGCTCGCTGGCCAGTTTCACTCTCTGGGCTTCGCCGCCGGACAGCTGCGTAGATGGCTGTCCCAGCTTGATATAGCCAAGGCCCACTTCTTCCAACGTTTCCAGATGACGGTGAATGGACGGTATGTTCTTGAAGAACTCCAGCGCCTCACTGACGCTCATGTCCAGTACATCGAAAATGCTCTTGTCCTTGTATTTCACTTCCAGGGTTTCCCGGTTGTATCTGCGTCCCTTGCAGACTTCGCACGGCACGTAAACATCCGGCAGGAAATGCATCTCGATCTTGATAATGCCGTCGCCGCCGCAGGCTTCGCACCGACCGCCTTTCACGTTGAAGCTGAATCTGCCCTTTTCGTAACCCCGCAGCTTGGCTTCCGGCAGGCCTGCGAACAGATCCCGGATATAGGTAAACATGCCGGTATAGGTTGCCGGGTTGGACCGCGGCGTTCTGCCGATTGGAGACTGGTCGATATCGATGACCTTATCGATATGTTCCAGACCCAGAATTTCATCATGGGCGCCGGCAGGTTCCTTCAGCCGGTTGACCACATTGGCAGATCCTTTATATAAAATCTCATTGACCAGGCTGCTCTTGCCCGACCCGGACACACCGGTGACGCAGACGAATTTCCCCAGGGGAATTTCCACATCGATATTCTTCAGATTATTCTCCCGCGCACCCCGGATGACGATAGACTTCCCATTGTCCTCCCGACGATGATCGGGCACATAGATTTTGCGGGCGCCGGAAAGGTACTGCCCCGTAAGGGATTCCGGACAGGCTTTGATATCCTCCACCGTCCCCTGGGCCACCAGCTGTCCGCCGTGAATCCCTGCACCCGGTCCGATGTCCACAATGTGATCCGCCATATACATGGTATCCTCGTCATGTTCGACCACAATGAGGGTATTTCCGATATCCGTCAGATTCCGCAGGGTCGCCAGCAGCTTCTCGTTATCCTTCTGGTGCAGACCGATGCTCGGCTCATCCAGAATGTAAAGCACGCCCACCAGGCTGGAACCGATCTGGGTCGCCAGACGGATTCGCTGGGATTCCCCGCCGGACAGGGTTCCCGCAGACCGGCTCAGGGTCAGGTAATCCAGTCCCACATCTGCCAGGAAGCGGAGACGTGCCCGAATTTCCTTCAAAATCTGTGCAGCAATTTTCTGATCGATCTCCGATAGTTCCAGATGGTTCACGAATTCCAGGGCCTGCCGCACAGACATGTCAGAGAATTCCGCGATATTCTTCTCTCCTACTGTGACAGCCAGAACTTCCGGCTTCAGCCGCTTTCCATGGCACTGATGACACACATCCTCCACCATATATTTTTCCAGCTTAGACTTCATGTAATCCGAGCCGGTTTCTCTGTATCGGCGCTCCAGATTGTTGATCACCCCTTCAAACGGGTGGTCCCGGTGGCTGACCTTTCCGGTGGTTCTGCTGGTATAATCGTACACCAGGTGTTTGCTGCCGGTACCGTACAGAAGTTCCTTCACGAACTCCGCCGGCAGTTCCCGAAATGGCATATCCAGGCTCACATGATGCATATCCGCCAGCGCTTCCAGCACCTGGCGGTAGTAGCTGGCATATTCCATGGACGCAAAAATTTGATTCAGCGCCCCCTCCATAATACTTTTATCATAATCGATAATCCGCTCCGGATCGATTTTCGCCGTGAATCCCAGGCCATTGCAGGCAGGACAGGCTCCAAAGGGCGCGTTGAAGGAAAACATCCGCGGCTCCAGTTCTTCGATGCTGATGCCGTGATCCGGACAGGCCAGCTTGGTGCTGAAGGTCTTTTCCCAGGTATCTCCCTCCATGGACGCACTGACCACCACCAGACCGCTGCCCTCATTCATGGCCAGTTCCACCGCTTCGCTGATTCGGCCTTCCTGCCCCGGTTTCACCACGATCCGGTCCACCACAATCTCAATGGTATGCTTGAAGGTTTTTTCCAGCTTGATTTCTTCCTCTTCCAGAAGCCGGATTTCACCGTCAATCCGTGCCCGTGTATAGCCTTCCTTCCGGATCCGCTCCAGAATCTTTTCGTGCTCTCCCTTCCGCTGGCGGATCACCGGTGCCAGAACCATAATCCTGGTTCCCTCCGGAAAACTCATGATGACATCCACCATCTGATCCACAGACTGGCTGGAGATCGGCTTGCCGCAGACCGGGCAGTGTGGTTTGCCGATGCGGGCATACAGCAGACGCAGATAATCGTGAATCTCCGTCACCGTGCCCACCGTGGAACGAGGATTCTTGTTGGTGGTTTTCTGATCGATGGAAATGGCCGGGCTCAGCCCCTCGATGTACTCCACATCCGGTTTCTCCATCTGCCCCAGAAACTGCCGGGCGTAGGAAGAAAGGCTTTCCATATAGCGCCGCTGTCCCTCCGCATAGATGGTATCAAAGGCCAGAGATGATTTCCCCGAGCCGGACAGTCCGGTCAGCACCACGAACTTATCCCGCGGAATGGTCACGTCCAGGTTCTTCAGATTGTTCTCGTTTGCCCCTTTGATGATGATATCTTTCTGCATTTTTTATATTTCTCCCCAGGCTATAATCTTACTCTATATTCAAAAATCTGGTCGCGAAGCTGTGCCGCACGCTCAAACTGCAGGTCTGCGGCAGCCTGCTTCATTTCTTTTTCCAGTTTCTTCACAAAATCCATCAGCTCTTTTTTCGTCATTTCTACCGGGCGTTTTCCCTTGTAGGCGTCTTCATCTTCCGCCACTCTCGTCGCTTCGATGACGGCCCGGACAGACTTCTTCACCGATGCCGGTGTAATGTGGTTTGCCTTATTGTATGCATCCTGGATGGCACGTCGGCGCTCTGTCTCATCGATAGCAGCCTGCATGGCCTTACTGATGTTATCTGCATACATGATGACTTTACCATCCACATTTCGGGCAGCACGACCGATGGTCTGAATCAGCGAGGTCTCCGTACGCAGGAAACCTTCTTTGTCTGCATCCAGAATGGCAACCAGCGAAACCTCCGGAATATCCAGTCCCTCCCGCAGCAGGTTGATGCCCACCAGCACATCGAATACACCCAGCCGCAGGTCCCGGATAATCTCCATTCGCTCCAGGGTATCCACCTCGGAATGGAGATACCGTACTTTTATATTTACCCCCTTCAGGTAGTCGGTTAAACTCTCGGCCATCTTTTTTGTCAGGGTGGTGACCAGAACTCTTTCGCCCTTTTCCGTCGTCTTGCGGATTTCACCGATGAGATGGTCGATCTGTCCTTCCGACGGGTGGATCTCGATCGGTGGATCCAGCAGACCCGTCGGCCGGATGATCTGCTCTGCGCTGATGCCGCCTGCCTGCTCCCGCTCATACTGGGCAGGTGTGGCGCTGACGAAGACCACCTGATTGACCAGACTGTCAAACTCTTCGAATTTCAGCGGCCGGTTATCCAGGGCAGACGGCAGCCGGAATCCGTATTCCACCAGGGAAGATTTCCGGGACCGGTCCCCGGCATACATGGCCCGCAGCTGGGGCAGCATGACATGGGATTCATCGATGATCAGCAGGAAATCGTCCGGAAAGTAGTCGATCAGCGTATACGGCCTTGTGCCTGCCGGCAGACCGTTGAGATGTCTGGAGTAGTTCTCGATACCCTTACAGGTGCCGATTTCCCGCAGCATTTCCAGGTCGTACCGGGTCCGCTGTTCGATACGCTGTGCCTCCAGCAGCTTGCCCCGGTCCTTGAACCAGGTAACACGCTCCTCCAGTTCTTCCTCGATGGTTTTGATGGCAGCTTCCATCTTTTCCGGTGAAG
>JBJESY010000326.1:0-8843 GCA_051883035.1 Anaerovoracaceae bacterium
AGAAAAAAACCTCGCTTTTCAGTTCTTTTACATCCAGATGATATTCCAGATATTGCCGCAGAATATGCTGCAGCTTCTCCAGCGTCTTTTCTTCCAGCGCCAGCCTGCGGAAGTCCGAAAGCGGGTGCTTCTGAAAATACTTTAATATATCTACTATACCAAAATTTGTATCATAAATCAACGCTCTGCCGTTTTCTTTTCGAATCTGCTGTCCGCAGGAATCACAGATCATGCCGCCCTCTTCCACGGAGAACAGGTGCAGACCCGCCGGCCTGCCGTTTCCGCTGTCCGGAGACGCACCGGACGTGCTCTCCGGCCGACAGCCGCAGGCCGCACACTGATCCAGGCAGGGCATGGTCCCCAGAATATCCAGTGCCTTGATAATATATGCCATGACCAGGGTTCCATGCTTCTTTTCCCGCTGCTCCATCTCCTCCAGGAAGTCAAGCAGCAACTGATAAAGCCGCGGCTGCGCCATCTCCTCCGGGAGAAGCTTCTCGGTCAGCTCCAGCACATAGCTGGCCGCCATATACTTGTCCAGATCTTCCCCGATCCGGTAAAAGCTCTGCAGCACCTGACCGCTGTTCAGGTTGTAGCTTTCCCTGCCTTTGAACAGCTCGTACCTGCCATTGGTAAAGGGCCGTACCGCCAGAGCAGACTTGTTCTTTCCGCCCTCGTTGATGCTGGTTCCCACGTTGATCTTGCCGAATTTCCGGGAAAACAGCAGGATCATCCGCCGTCCTCCCACCGTACGCACCTGCCGCAGCACGATGCCTTCTGTATCGGTAATCATGGCTACAGATCCTTATATCCGAAGTTGGACAGAGCGAAGTCGGAGTCTCTCCAGTTTTCCTTCACCTTAACCCAGAGCTGAAGATATACCTTCGTACCCAGCAGGGCCTCGATCTCCAGCCGGGCGCTCTTGCCGATGCCTTTCAGCTTCTTTCCTTCCTTGCCGATGATGATACCCTTATGGGATTTCCGCTCGCAGTAGATCACTGCACCGATGCGGGTGATATCCACATCCTCTTCGTAGCTTTCGATTTCCACGGCCACACCATGAGGCACTTCGTCTTCCAGATACATCAGTACCTTTTCCCGGATGATTTCACTGACGATGAACCGTTCCGGATGGTCGGTGATCATGTCGGAAGGGAAATACATCGGTCCCTCTTCCAGGAAATCCTCGATGCGGGAGAGCAGCGCAGGGACATTCTTTCCCTCCAGCGCTGAGATTCCGAACACCCCGTCAAAAACACCCATGGCCTCATACGCCTCGAACATTCCCCGGAACACCGCAGGGTCCATCTTGTCGATTTTGTTGATTACCAGAAGCTTCGGCGTCGGAATATCCCGGATCAGATCGAGAATGTATCTGTCTCCCGGTCCCTTATCCAGCGGACTGTCCACCAGGAACAGGATGACTTCCACCTCCTTGAAGGTGTTCAAAGCGGAATCGGTCATGAAGTTTCCCAGCTTGGTCCGCGGTTTATGAATGCCCGGTGTATCGATGAAAACCATCTGGCAGCCTTCCCGGCCCGGGGCATCTTCCCGGGTGTAGATTCCACGGATGGTGTTTCTGGTGGTCTGCGGCTTATTGGAGGTGATGGCAATCTTCTCTCCCAGCACCGCGTTCAGTAAGGTGGACTTGCCTACATTGGGCCGTCCGATAATTCCGATAAATCCTGTTTTCAAAGTCTGAATCCCTCCGGCAGTATTTCTTCCATGGTATAGACCCGCAGGGAGTCTTCATCGTTTCCTGTAATGATTTTGAAGTCATCCTCGCAGAATTCCTTCATGAACTGGCGGCAGATTCCGCACGGCCATGCTTCTCCGTCGGACGAAACCACTGCGATGGCCTCAAACTCCATGCAGCCTTCCGAAATGGCCTTGACGAAGGCGGTCCGCTCTGCACAGATGGTTCCCCCGAATGAGGAATTCTCCACATTGACGCCGGTATACACCTTTCCGTCCTTTCCCAGCAGGGCAGCGCCTACCTTGAACTTGGAAAACGGTGCATAGGCCAGCGGAATCATTTCCACGGCCTGTCTGTAAAGTTCCCTGTACTTCATCTCAATTCTCCTCCCTTTTTAATCCGATCCGTTCCATGACCTCCTCTTCCCGGCGGCGCATGATCCGTTTTTCATCTTCGTCCATATGGTCGTAGCCCAGCAGATGGAGCACGCTGTGCACAAACAGATAGATAATCTCCCTTTCAAAGGAATGGCCGAACTCCTCTGCCTGCTCTTTCGCCCGGTCGCTGCAGATGACCACATCCCCCAGCATGATTTCCCCTTCCTCCGGCAGATCGTCCAGATCATCAAACTGCGGGAAGGAAAGCACATCCGTCGGGCTGTCCACCTGGCGGTACTCCCGGTTCAGTTCATGGATTTCCTCCAGGGAAACGAAGGTCACACTGATCTCGCTCCGCTCCGTGTCGATCTGCTCTGCATCCAGGCAGTATTCTGCCGCCTGCATCATGGTGTCCAGAATTTCCTGTGTGACAGCCTGTCCCTCTTCAAAATATATTTTCATGGCGTTTTCTCCTCATTTTACGGAATCTTCATTCTTGTGGAATCTTTATTCCTGCAGTTCATCCGGATATTTTTTATAATACTGATCGTAGGCGTTGATGATCTTCTTCACCAGCTCGTGCCGCACCACGTCCACGTCCTTCAGGTAACAGAAGTCGATATCCTGCACGTTTTTCAGCACCCGGATGGCTTCCACCAGTCCGGACTTTTTCCCTCGCGGCAGGTCGATCTGGGTCACGTCGCCGGTGACTACAACCTTGGAACCGAAGCCCATACGGGTCAGGAACATCTTCATCTGCTCCCGGGTGGTGTTCTGTGCCTCATCCAGTATAATGAAGGAGTTGTCCAGCGTCCGTCCGCGCATGTACGCCAGAGGCACCACTTCGATGACTTCCTTCTCCTTCAGCCGCAGTGCCGCATCCCTGCCCAGCACATCGTACAGGGCATCATACAGAGGCCGCAGGTACGGGTCCACCTTGTCCTGCAGATCCCCCGGAAGGAATCCCAGCCGTTCCCCGGCTTCCACTGCAGGCCGGGCCAGAATGATCTTCTGTACCTCTTTATTCTTGTAGGCGTTGATGGCCATGGCCACGGCAATATACGTCTTTCCCGTTCCTGCCGGACCCACGCCGAAGACGATATCCTTCTTCCGGATACTGTTGACGTAATTCTTCTGACCTACGGTTTTCGGCTTCAGCGGTTTCCCCTTGTGAGTGAAGCAGATCACATCCTTGCTCACATTGCTCTCACTGTAGGAAAGCCCCTCCTGCTTCAGCCCGATGATATAGGACACCTTCTGCTTATCCAGCGGCTCTCCTTTTTCCAGCACCGCAGTCAGTTCCCGGAGGATGCCCTCCGCCGTGTCCGGATCCTCCCCCTTGAGGATCAGGCCGTCATCCCGCTGAAAAATATCCACCCCCGTGGCTTCCCGGATCAGTGTCAGGTTACTGTCCAGATTGCCGAACAGTTCCGTCCGGTCGATGGTCTGTGGTATCTGTATCTGTCTCTCCAATCGCTGCCTCCTGCTTGATTCCAATTTCCTGGCGTACTTCCAATAAGACGCTCACTTCTATTATATTTCCGCTGCGGGAAAATTTCAAACTTTTATTTTCAATTTCAGCCTTTTCCGGTAAATTTTCTGCTGTCCAGAGGCGAATCTGCTGCTCTGCTTTCTTTTTTGCCTCTTCTTCCGTCTTTTCCACCCGGTCCTCCACCGTTTTTCCGTCAGCGGTTTTCTCCCCGAAGCGGTACCGCTCCTGATAAAAGGTCATGTGGTACGGCACCTTCGCCCAGACTTCCCCCTCCGCATTGACAAAATAGATCCGCCCGCCTTCGCTCTCTTCGTCGAAGGTTGTCGGCTGGATCGGGACGCTTCCCGTTATGAGAACCTGCCCTTTTTTCACATAATCTCCCGGCTCTGCCAGTGCCAGGCCGTAATATGGATAAATGGTTTCAATGTAGCCGGAATGACTGGCCACAATATCGGTATAGACCTGCCGCTGCGGCTTGTCGTCGTCTTCTTTCTGGTATAGATCATGATCGGTTTCTGACACGTTCAGCCAGACCTTTTGCCCCCGGTACACCAGCTGCACCCAGGTCACCTGAGGAAACGTGTCGTAAATCGCCTGCTCTGCCCCTTCCCAGTCGATGTCCGGCCGGTAGGCTCCCTTGCAGATTCCCTGTTCCGTAAGACAGGAAAGAAGCGCCTCCTCGGGAATCCCCCGGTATCCACTGACTTCAATGCTCCGTATGAAAAAAGACTGAAAAATCACGAAAGTCACCGCCAGCAGAAACCCCAGGACCAGAGCCGGACGAGAGAGAATGGATTTTGCGCCGGGGACAGGTCCCTTCTGCCGCAGCAGCGTAATGCGGTATGCAGACTTCCCCAGATTCTGCAGCTTCCGCAGGTCGGCCCGGCTGATCCAGCATGTCAGTTCGGTTTCGCTCTTCATGCGGACCGATTTCAGATTCACTCCCGCTTTCATGGCACGGTCCAGCAGGCGTTCCAGACGAAAGCCTTCAATTTTAACGAAGATCCGATGACTGTAAAAACTCAGCCTTCTCGATGGTTCCCCCAATGAGCAGCCTCCCCTCATAGATTTCCCGAATGACCAGGTTTCTTCCGCTGATGGTAGTGTAAATCTGCCGTCGTACTTTCTGCGGCGTTTTCACATGCTTCAGTCCATGGCTGACGGTAATGGCCTTTTCGCTGAGCATGACGATACCCGCCACATTTTCCAGCAGCACCATGCTGTCCGTCACCACCACCCTTGGGCGGGTAAAATCCAGGTCCCGGCTGATTTCTTCCCCAATCTTCATCAAACGCCACCGTCCTTCCTCCTGTAAGTGTATTCGTTTTGTCTGCGTGTTATGCGTTTTTTCTTGACAACGCAGGGATGCAGCTGTATATTTATACTTGGCTTAAATAATCATTCATGCAATTATATCATCATATCAAAGGAGGAAATCATGCAAAATCACGAACCGATTCTCGATGTACGTACGCTGGGCGTGGGCAAGACCGTCATTCTGGGTCTGCAGCACACCTTCGCCATGTTTGGTGCCACCGTCCTGGTCCCGATCCTGACCGGACTCCCTATTTCCACCACTCTGCTGTTCGCAGGGCTTGGAACGCTCCTGTTCCACCTGCTGACGAAAGGACAGGTTCCCGCGTTTCTGGGATCCTCCTTCGCCTTTCTCGGCGGATATGCCGCAGTGGCTCCGCTGCTGGAGGATGGATCTCCCAACACGGAAATGCTTCCGTATGCCTGCGGCGGCGTGTTCTGTGCCGGCCTGGTCTATCTGATCCTGTCCGCACTGATCAAGGGCTTCGGTGCCAGAAAGGTGATGCGTTTCTTTCCTCCTGTGGTGACCGGTCCCATCATCATCGCCATCGGTCTGATCCTGGCACCTTCTGCCATCAATAACTGCGCTACCAACTGGCCTGTGGCCATCATCGCTCTGGTTACCGTCATCTTCTTTAATATCTGGGGCCGGGGCATGGCGAAGATCGTTCCGATCCTGCTGGGCATCATCGTTTCCTACATCGCCGCGCTTCTCATGGGCCAGGTCAGCTTCGAAGGCATCGGTGAAGAAGCCATTCTGGGTCTCCCGCCGATTACTCTGATGAAATTCGATATCAGCGCCATCATCACCATCATGCCGCTGGCTCTGGCTACCATGATGGAACACATCGGCGACATTTCCGCCATCGGCGCCACCACCGGAAAGAACTACATCGCAGAACCGGGTCTGCACCGCACCCTGCTGGGCGATGGTCTGGCCACCTGTCTGGCGGCTGCCTTCGGTGCACCGGCCAATACCACGTATGGGGAAAACACCGGTGTTCTGGCTCTGACCAAGGTCTATGACCCTCGCGTTATGCGGATTGCGGCAGTCTTTGCCATCGTCCTTTCCTGTGTGCCGAAGATTGCCTTCGTCATTGAAAGCATTCCGACTGCTACCATCGGCGGTATTTCCTTCATCCTGTACGGCATGATCTCCGCCATCGGTATCCGCAATGTGGTGGAAAACCACGTGGACTTCACCAGAAGCCGCAACACTATCATCGCCGCTCTGATTCTGGTCTGCGCTCTGGGCTTCAACTCCATCGGCGGTATCTCCTTCACCGTGGCAGGTGCAACGATTTCCCTGTCCGGCCTGGCCATCGCTTCTCTGGTAGGCATCATTGTCAATGCCATCCTGCCGGGCAACGAATACGTCTTCCCGGAAGATGTGAAGGACAACAATGACAAGTTCCAGACGTATAAGCTGTAGAGGGATGCTTCCTTAGGGAAGCATCTTTTTTATGCAAAAAAGATTGCAATCGGTCGAAAAATATCGCATGATAGAATCAGGATTGCAGAAGAAGTTTTACGAAAAGGAGGAAGGGCGCGATGTATCTGAGCGTAGGAGAAATCTCAAAGGCACTGGGAATTTCCAATGAAACCATTCGTCACTATCTGCAGGAAGGCATTATAGCCCCGCATAAAAATCCGGAAAACAATTACTGGGAGTATTCTTCTGAAGATTTCATTCGTCTTTCCGATGTCCTGTTTTATCGTTCCGTCGGATTATCCATTAAAGAAATCAAGAATATCATGAATGACGACATTCCCGTGGAAGAAATCGGTTCTGTCATGAAAGCACGGAGAGCCGAATTGACCAATGTCATCAAAGAGGCAGTCAATATGATGCAGCGGCTGGATGAATGGGAAGAACATTATCAGAAAGAACTGGACATGCGAGGCAAATTTAGCATTGGGCCGATGCCGGTGGGCTATCGCAGAAGCGATTATATCGACGAAAGCAAGCATATCGCCAGTGCATTGCGGGAATGCTTCGATCTGGAAAAAGACGACTGGATGAATTTGTCCCTTTCTTTCTGTTACAATCTTGCAAAACCTGAAAAAGGAATGCGCAAATATTTTTCCTTTCCGGAAGAGACTCGTTTGAAAATCGCCAACACCAGGGTGGACATGATTGAAGAAAGAGACGATCATTGTCTGATGACAGAGGTGTACTATTCCGAAAACATTGAGGAAATGACAGCACCGCTGCTTTCCTACGCAGAGGAAAACCAAATCTGTCTGCAGGGCATGATTTACGGGAGAGAAGGGACCAACTTCTTCAAGAACGGAGTACGCACGGGACTATACAGACTTTATGCACCGATTCAAACCGACAGGAAAATAATTAAAAAACAGCCTTGACCTTGTGCATACCCCAGGGTTTATACTTTTTTCTGATAGCAAAGATATCAGAGCAAATGCACGCATAACCCATGGAAGAGAAAGGAAGAGGCCGGCATGAGAGAGATGCAGAAACAGGTAGAGCGTTATTTTCTTGATCGAAAAGATGAAATGTATGCCCACTTAAAAGCATTGATGGAATTCGCAAGTATTACGGATGACAGGGAATGCTGCAAAGAGGCGCTGCGTTATGTGGCAGATACAGCGCGCTCTTTCGGGATGAAGACAACCATCGGAAAATACGGTGATGTGGCAGTGATTGAAGTCGGAGCAGGCGACACGACGGTGGGCATTCTGACCCATGTGGACGTGGTCGATATCGGAAACCGCGATGCGTGGTCTTATGAACCGTTTACCCTGACAAAGGCAGGCGGCAATCTTTACGGACGCGGCATTGTGGACGATAAGGGTCCGGTCATCGCAAGTCTGTATGCGCTGAAATTTCTGAAGGAAACTGTTCCGAAGTTCACGAAAAAAGTACAGCTGATCGTGGGTACCAGTGAAGAAGACACCTGGACCGATATGATGCACTATAAAGAGGAGTTCAAGCTTCCGGATTACGGTTATTCCCCGGACGGGAATTTCCCGGTTTTTAATGCCGAAAACGGTTATATGGATGTTGAACTGCTGTTCCGTCAGGAACTTCCGGAAGAATATTCAGGCTTTCGCTGCGGTTCGGCGGCCAACAGCGTACCGTCCGAAGGCGTTTATTACCATAACGGCAATCTCCATCGCGTGACAGGATGTGCGGCACACAGTTCCGCACCGGAACTGGGAGAAAACGCCATGTTGAACCTGGCAGACGAACTGAAAGATACCGGGCTTGATTTCGTACGATTTCTGCGGGACTTCTTCCCGAAAGATGTGTATGCATCCCTTCTGCCGCTGCAACGGACCGCAATCAACGTACCGAACGAATACAAACTGAACACAACCATTGTACCGACGATTTTAACGCAGGAAGGACGCAATATCTGCATCAATTTTAATGTGCGGCAGGCGTTTGATATTCCCAATGAAAATATTCAGGCTGCTTTTGAAAGTCAGATGGAGTCCTATCATTATGATATCCACATTGAAGAAAGCCTGTCCCCGTTCTATCTGGACAGCAACCAGCCGTGGCTGACACGCATGAGGGAAGTGTATGAGTCCTTCGGCAAGAAAAATGAATTCCTGCCGGCAGCGGGCTGCAGCTATGCGAAGGCTGTGCCGAATTTCGTGAGCTGGGGTCCGGTCTTCCCGGAGGACCCGGATTGCGCACATATGGAAAACGAACAGAGCCCGGAGGAAAGTTTCCTGCTGGGCGCAGAAATTTATGCACTGTATCTGTATCAGGAGGCTGTCATCTAACATTCAGGTTCTTTTGTAAAAAAATATGAAAAAAACCTTGACCCCGTGGTTGCCACGGGGTTTATAATATTTTATAATCTATTGTAAGATTATGTGTCGCACACATATGCAATCATTACAAGAGTATTTTTATTCACATCACACTATTTCAGTTGTTATTCGGTCTGGGCGGCACCACCTTCGGCATGTTTGAGGAAACCTATGCATT
>JBJESY010000327.1:0-1742 GCA_051883035.1 Anaerovoracaceae bacterium
TTATACTGACAGAACGGCACCGTGGTCCGATGATGATCGATGCAGATGCTCACCTTTCCTTCCAGGAACTTGTCCTTCCTCTTCAGGAACCGGCTGATATCCCCGCAGTCCAGGCACAGAGAAACATCCGGGACGCTGACAACGTTCTGGTCGCAGGTACAGTACCCCCGGTCCAGAAACTGCAGGTTCCGCGGAATGTCGTCTTCAATTAAAATCCAGCAGGTTTTTCCCAGGTTTCTCAGTGTCCTGCAGACGGCCACAGCAGAGCCCAGCGCATCCCCATCCATATTCACATGGGGATACACCAGCACCGAATCTGCTGCCAGCAGTTTTTCACCGATTTCACGAAACGTATTGTTCTCTTTCATTTTCTGTTTACTCTTCACTGTCCGATTTTTCGTCGTCAATTTCTTCGTCATCAACTTCTTCGTCGCTCTGGTAATTCTCGATTCCCAGCGTGCCGATGATCTCGGAAATATGTCTTCCATATTCCAGGGATTCATCGATTTTAAAGATCAGCTCCGGGATATGGCGCAGCTTGATCTGGCGGCCGATTTCCCGTTTAAACAGGCCCTTGGCACTGTTCAGGCCGGCCAGAACGTCTTCCGCTTCCTTCTGTCTCTCCTCCTGGTTCTGATTCAGTCCCAGGATGGAAACAAAGCAGGTGGCATAACTGCCGTCGCTGGTAACCTCTACGCCGGTCAGGCTGATCATGCCGGACAGGCGGGGATCCTTCACGCCGTGAATCAGCATTTCGCTGATGATTCGGCGGATTTCTTCACCCAGTCTGCCCTGTCTGTATCCTTTTCCCATAGGTTCTTATTTCCTTTCCGCACCGGCTCTGCCGGCTATCTCAGAGATAGAACGAAATAGCGAGTGCGATTTCGCAGGTGCCGCAGGCACCGAGGACAAGCGCGCGCTATTTGCGTTCAATCTCAACCATGTGGAAGCACTCGATGATGTCACCTTCCTTGACATCATTGTAGTTTTCAATACCAAGACCACATTCGTAGCCCTGATTTACTTCCTTCGCATCGTCTTTGAAACGCTTCAGGGAAGAAATCTTGCCTTCGTGGATTACGATGCCATCCCGCACCAGACGGATTTCCGCATTTCTCTGCATCTTTCCTTCCTGTACATAGGTACCTGCAACGGTTCCCACGCCAGGCACCTTGAAGGTGGTTCTGACTTCCGCTTTGCCCAGCACTTCTTCCTTGAATTCCGGATCCAGCATGCCCTTCATGGCGTCTTCCACATCGTTGATAATATCGTAGATGACTCTGTACAGACGGATCTGGATATTTTCCCGGTCGGCAAAGGTCTGCACCGCGGTGGTCGGACGGACGTTGAAGCCGATGATAATGGAACCGGTGGTACCGGCCAGCATTACGTCGGATTCGGTTACCGTACCTACACCGGTATGGATGATCTTTACCCTTACGTTTTCGTTCTTTAATTTTTCCAGAGAAGCCACGATGGCACCCACAGAGCCCTGTACGTCACCCTTGATGATCAGGTTCAGATCCTTGGTTTCCCCTTCCTGAATCTGGCTGAAGAGCTGTTCCAGGGTGGTGCTTGCGTTTCTGGCCAAAATTTCTTCTCTCAGTTTTGCTTTTCTGTTTTCGGCGATTTCTCTTGCCAGCTTATCTTCCTTCACTGCATTGAATTCGTCACCGGCTTCCGGTACATCGGTCAGACCGAGGATTTCAACGGCAGTGGCAGGGCCGGCCTTTTTGATGGTA